>CANIBZ010000116.1 GCA_947466425.1 Flavobacteriales bacterium | reverse complement strand
TTGTCACGTATTCCAGTTGAGAAAATTCGTGAGTTCCAGGACGATTATTTGAATAGTCTTGAAATGAACCACAACGATACTTTAACTGCTATTCGTAACGGTAAAATCGACGATGCTGTAACAACGGTATTGGAATCAGTAGCAAAAGATATTTCAGCGAGATACAACTAATTGTAAAGCGAAGAAGGACATGGCGAATTTGAAAGAAATCAGAATGCGTATTGTATCGGTAAACTCTACCATGCAAATCACTTCTGCCATGAAAATGGTGTCTGCAGCAAAATTAAGAAGAGCACAAGATGCCATTACTAAAATGCGTCCGTATGCTCAAAAGCTTCAGGAAATTCTTTCGAACGTAAGTTCTTCGGAATCGAACTCAACATTCAGCCAGCAACGTGACGTTAAGAGCACGTTGGTGGTTGCTATTACTTCAAATCGCGGATTGTGCGGGGGTTTCAACAACAACGTGATCAAGGAAATCCGTAACATCGTTAAAACCAATCAGAATGTTCATGTATTGTCTTTAGGAAAGAAAGCCTTCGATAATTACAAGAAAACAACGATGCACACTTCCGAAGGTTTTGGTGAAACACCCTATGATATCTTCGATAAATTAACGTTCTCTAACGTGAGTGCAATTGCGAATACCATCATGGACCAATTCGCAAGTGGTAAATACGACAAAGTAATTTTAGTTTACAACCGTTTTAAGAATGCTGCGGTTCAGATTATTGAGAACGAGCAATTCCTTCCAGTACTTCCACCAGTGAATGCGGAGGCTCAATCGAATGTAGATTACATCTACGAACCAGAGAAAACTCAGATTCTTGAAGAGTTAATTCCTCGAACATTGAAAGTTCAGTTGTTCAAGGCCCTGTTAGATAGCAACGCAGCTGAACACGGTGCGCGTATGACGTCTATGCACAAGGCAACGGATAACGCTGGTGAAATGGTTAAGGAACTTAAGTTAACTTACAACAAAGCGCGTCAAGCCTCAATTACTGGAGAAATCTTGGAAA
The DNA here is from genome assembly GCA_947466425.1 of Flavobacteriales bacterium. Lineage (GTDB taxonomy): Bacteria > Bacteroidota > Bacteroidia > Flavobacteriales_D > Sanyastnellaceae > CAIZGX01. The sequence goes on along the minus strand of CANIBZ010000116.1, from coordinate 2,005 downwards.
TTGTTGCCGGTGCTGAAGCGTTGAACGGCTAAGGCGTATATTTGTCTTAAGCCCTAACCGTGAATGCTTAAGAAAATAGTCTCTCACACCTTTTTTTATTCTTTTGCCAATCAGACTCCAGCGCTGATTAATTTATTCTTGCTCCCTTTTCTTACTCCTTTTTTAACAGCAGGCGACTACGCTATTTACGGTTTAATTCTCAGCTATGCTGGATTGGTAGGTGCATTTAGCAGTCTTGGATACATCGTGCTCTTTCAACAAAGTTATTTCGAATTGGGTTCTGAGTTTAAATCGAAATGGTCGAGGCTCTTAGGTTTTCAATGGCTCTATAAATTTCTCTACGCTGGATTGGTAGGTGCTTTATTGTATTTCACCTTGAAAAATAAGATTGCTGCAGATCGCTTGAACATGGTTCTGGCCTTAGTCATTGTTCCACTTTTGTTTTTCGATCTAACGAAATCGATTGCCACGCGATTATTGCAGTTCAGGCATGAGCATCAGAGGGTATATACTATAACAATAGGCGTAGGAATACTGTCAGCGCTTATGAGCTTCGTGGGTGTACGCTATTTCAATTTAGGATACATGGCGTGGTTGTATTCGCAGGCCATTTCTTCGGGGTTGTTGGCCGCTTACTTTGGATATTTCTTGTATGTGAAAGAGCGTATTCGCCCGTCGTTTCATTTCGAGAAAAATGAAATTGTTTCCGATCTGAAAATTTCAACACCCCTTATTCCGAAGGAGTATGCGACTTATTTATTGAATTCTTCCGACCGTGTTTTATTGGATCGCTTTGGAGTATCACAGAATAAAATTGGACAGTACAGTATTGCTTATTCTTTCGCATCCTACTTCGAAAATATTCAATCGCAGGCCAACCAAGTGTTAACGCCCATTGTTTTCGATTTGTACAAAGCGGGCACCGACATGGCCATGCAAACAGTTGGAAAACTCATACGCGCTTGGTTCTATGTTTCCTTGTTAATGGCCGCAGTGCTCGGTTTGTGGATTCCAGACATCTTCAGATTGCTCTATCGAAAGGCAGAGTTAAGTGCGGCTTATCCGATGGCGATTGTGATCATTTTCGGATTTTGTTACCGGCCTATTTACGTGGCAATCGTAGACAAGGCCATCTACGACAAACGAACCATGGAAGTTCTAAAGATTACTGTAGTGGCAGCCCTTTCGAACGTGTTACTTAATTTAATTTTCATTGGCTATTACGAAACGTGGGCAGCAACGATGAACACCGTAATTGCTTATTTCGTTATGGGAGTGGCGGGTTATTTTTTAATAAAGAACAGCGGAGCTTTCCGCAAGCTCATTCGTCCGTTTGAACTTGTTGCAATTATTGTAGTTGTGGGAGCGGGTGTATTTTCACTGCGCGATTTTTCATGGGTTTGGCGCCTTGCGGCTACAGGAATTATTTTAATTGGAATGTTTATTTGGCTTCGCACCAAGGGAAGAAAAATATGGAACGAATTGAATAACTTGCGACATGGCCTTTCGTCCCATTGATTTCAATATTATTCAATTAGAATTCGAGCAAAAATTTCCAGATGGAAAATTGTTCGAAGGGAAGAATTTCAATTACATCAAATTGGTTCAACACGGCTTGTCATACTCTATGACAGATGCTCAGAATAAATTGCTGAAGAGGAATCTTTTTTCAAGTTGGGTTATTTACAAGTTGAAATCGTGGATGAATTCCAAAAGAAAAAAAGGAAATATCCTTCCGCAAAAAAGTGAGAGTATTTTAATTCTTGAAGGAAGGCGGAAGTTGAAACTTCCAACTGGAGAATTGATTTCACCCATAACCCATCTGATTCGAGAGTCTATATTAAGCACAGAATATTCTTGGTGGGACACCACCGGTGCATTTGCAAAGGAGGCAGATTTTTCAGTGAAAGATTTATCGAATTGGTTTCCACCAACAAATGAAATTCAGAGTGAAATTTATTTTGAATTGAAAGAGCTCCTGCAGAAAATTAGAAAAGTCGGGGTG
>CANIBZ010000115.1 GCA_947466425.1 Flavobacteriales bacterium | reverse complement strand
GACAAGTTTTTTTCATTCAAACCTAATTCACGATACTTCAATGCGCGACGGCTGAACAAGGCCTCGTAGCTGCCTGCAAGCGCGTGCATTTCGTTCAATTGTTCTTCCGAAATGGCCGATGTTTTAATGTCTTGAAGTTCGGTTCCTTTTGGAAGTGGACTAAGATCGTTAATGATATTTTGGCAAGTGCCACAGTTTGCGAGGTGATATATTTTTTTCATGTTGAAATTTTAGTGAGGAAAAAGAAATCCAATATTCTTACTGAATAGTTTTAGTGCAATGGCCAATAGAATTATGCCGAACATTTTCTCTAAAATAGCAAGTCCATTTGGACCTAAAATGCGTTCAATGCGATTGGTTAATTTCAGTACAAGGAAAATGATGGGCATATTCAAGAGAATAGCAATGACTATGTTTATACTTTGGTATTCAGCTCGAAGCGCAATGAGTGTTGAAATGGTTCCCGCTCCTGCAATGGTGGGGAATGCCAAGGGCATAACCGCTGCCACGCTTGAAGAAGTTTCCTTTTGTTTGAAAATGCGAATGCCTAAAATCATTTCCAATGCAATGAAAAACAAGATAAAAGCACCGGCAACTGCGAAGGAATAGACATCTACACCGAAAACGCTAAGAATTGATTCTCCAGCAAATAGAAAGAGAACCATTAAAAGCAATGAAATCAAGGTTATTAGCAAGGGTTGAATCTTTCCCGTTTTCTTTTGAGTGTCGAGAATAATGGGTATGCTGCCAACAATGTCAATTACGGCGAACAAGACCATGAAGCAAGAACCAATTTCTACCCAATTCATGCGGCGAAATTACACCCCAATACTCAGTAACAAATTACATTTTCGAAATAAAGTTTTCAATAGCTTTTGGAAAATGTTCAATCTCTAGCGCACGAACTTTTTGCTCAATTTCGCTTGCTGAACAATTTTCAACGCTGGCCTTGGCCTGAAAGAGAATCTTCCCCTTGTCGAATTCTTCATTGACCAGATGAATGGTGATACCGCTTTCAACCTCTTGCGCTTCGTGCACAGCTTCATGCACGAAATGTCCGTACATACCTTTTCCTCCGAATTTCGGAAGCAAGGCAGGGTGTATGTTGATGATTCTATCAGCGAAAGCTTTTACCAAGTTAGATGGAACTAACCAAAGAAAACCGGCGAGAATAACAAGATCGATTTGTCTTTGCTGAAGTTCGTTCACGAACTGATCAGAAGTTTTGAAATTCTCCTTCGTTAATAGAATTGAATCTATTTGATTGTCTTTCGCAATTTGAAAAACGCCGGCATCTGCCTTATTACAGGCAATAAGTGAAATTTGAACAGGCGTATTTTTGAAGTGTTGAATAATGTTTGCTGCGTTGCTTCCAGCTCCAGAGGCTAAAATGGCAATTTTCATGAAGTTGAATTCGAGTGAATGAGTTGATTTAATTCTTTTTTAACGAGATAAGTAAGACGCGGCTGCATGTTGAGAATAATCTGAAGTTCAGAGTTTAGTTCATGACTGTTTAAAGTTTTTGCTCTTTGCTCAATTCGTTCGAGAAGAACCCCTGTTTTGTTCAATCCGAAAAGTTGAAAGGATGATTTCAATTTGTGTGTAACGGCTGTAATTTCATCTAAATCGTTTTCATTCAAAGCGAATTTTAATTCGTTGAAGTGTTTTTCAATTTGATCAAGAAATACCTTCGTCATACGTATCATTTGTTCTTTCGAACCGTTCATGAGCGAGTGTAGATTGTCTAATGAAATGTTCTCTGAATTTGGCTCTTCTGATTTTGAATTGTGCTCTGTAAGAAAAATAATTTTCTCACGTAAAAACTCGGGATTGTATGGCTTGGTAATGTATTCATTCATTCCAGCTTGCCAGCATTTTTCTTTTTCGCTCTCTAATGCATTTGCCGTTAAGGCAATAATTGGAACATTCGATTTGAGTTCAGAACGAATGGCAATCGCTGCTGCCACGCCGTCCATAACAGGCATTTGAATATCCATGAGTACAATGTCAATATCCAAGCTGGAAACCGCTTTCACGGCCTCTTCACCGTTCTCTGCAATATGAATATTGGCGTTCCATTTTTTCAAAATGGTAACTGCTAAAAAGCGATTGAGTTCATTGTCCTCAACAATTAAAACATTCTTTCCTTTTAAGTCTGTTCGAACAATAGCAGTCTCATTTTTCAACTGCTCCGATGCTTCAGGCATGGTTAAGCAAAACTTGAAAGTAGAGCCGACATTCTTTTCGCTTTCAACGATTATTTCACCGCCCAATAATTCTGAGATTGATTTTGAAATGGCAAGACCCAAGCCAGTTCCACCAAATCTGCGGGTGATGGTGTTATCTTCTTGCGAAAAGAATTCAAAAATTGTTTTTAGTTTTTCCTGATCAATACCAATACCCGTGTCGGTAACACTGAAGCAAAATTCGTTGTGCTTCCCTTTTTTATCAAATGTAATTTTTAGCGTTACTTTCCCTTTATCCGTGAATTTAATGGCGTTTGAAATCAGGTTATTCAAGATTTGCCCCAGTCTTGTTGGATCTCCGAATAACCATTTAGGCATATCACTCGGATAATCAACACTGAATGCAATTCCCTTTTCGTCGGTTCTTAAAAGGTATGTAGTATACAACGGATCGAGGATGGCCCGCAAGTCGAATGGAATAAATTCGGCTGAGAATTTACCGCTTTCCAATTTCGACATGTCAAGAATGTCGTTCACAATAACCATTAAGCTTTTCGAAGATGATTGAATGGCTTTAACGTATTGTTTCTGTGTTTCAGAAATTTCTGTATCGGCAAGAATCCCCGACATTCCGGAAATTGCGCTTATCGGAGTGCGAATCTCGTGCGAGATATTTGCTAAAAAGAGTTTTCGTGTTTCAAGCGATTCCTCAGCCTTCTGGCGTGATTCTTCAATTTGCTTTTCAAATTCTTTGCGTTCGTTGACTGTGTTCGTTAGAATTTCACCAATGCGCAGAATGTCATCGTCGTTAATTTCTTTTTCAGGACTAATGGTACGAATAGCCTCTTTGATGTTGTTGATTAACGCACGTTGGCGAGCTGCTTCTTCGAACAGCATTGCGTTTTTTTCAAAGAG
>CANIBZ010000114.1 GCA_947466425.1 Flavobacteriales bacterium | reverse complement strand
CAATTCGTACGATTGATGAATAACAATAAACAACATCTCGTCGTGAGCGTGTTTACCTTGTTTATCGCTTTCGAGTTCTTGTGCGTTAAGAACGTCACCCAGTTTTAGATAGTCGCTGTAATACATGCCTGCAAGTTACAAAGGCAAGTCTAGAATATTCTAATTCGATTTAATAAATCGAAAAAGACTTTTGTCAGTGAGCAAAGTGTAAACGCCAGAAGGTAAGTTTCGACAATCAATTGCTTGCGTGTTGCTGAAAAACAAAACTGTTTGTCCGCTCGAAGAAATGATTCTTCCCGAAATCTTTTCAGTGCTGTTTAACACTTCAATAACCGGATTCGGATAAAGGGAAATTCCAGAAACAAGTTCATTCACACTTACTGGAAGATTGCTTGCATTCGGGGTTGAAACTGTCCAGTCGATCCAATTCGGATTGGCATCGGTTGCTCTTCCAAAAGAATGATTGATTGGAATGTTGGAATAAGTAATGGAGTCGATTAACACGCGCGCATTGTTCTGAACTTCCGATATGTAAACAGTTTCAGAAAGGTCATCGAGTTTGAAGTCTAAATGATTCAAACCTTGCTCGGGTTCTTTATCTGCATACAACAACTGAAACTCTCCCGGGTCGAGGGTCACATTCGGCAAAGGCCATTTGTTCCAATTACTGGCGTCGTCAGAGATAAACTTGTTTCCTAAATAGACCGCAGCTGGACCAGGATTGTACAATTCAATCCAGTCTTCATTCGCTCCGAAAAAGTCAATGCAGTTGTCGGTGCCCAGTGGAGCCACTTCATTAATAACCAAGGGTGAAGAAGATTCCTGTCCGTAGAGGTAAACGAAATTGCAATCGTGCGCTTCAATGTCGTTCAGCCATTCTATCGGTATGACTCCCACCAAAATATTTATACTGTCGGTTGGAAGAAGTCCTGCGAAAGAATAGAGCTGATCTGTTATGCCATAACTTCCTTCACTCACGGGCATTTCTATGTGCCACATGGAAGTTCCAATTTCTTCCCAAACAATGGCAAGTTCATTTGCATTCAAATTGCTTTGAAAGGTTACGAAGAGGCTGTCGTTCTGAAATTTAGGTACAACGTTGAAGATGCTTGTGAAAGGCTGAAGGTTTTCGAGTTGCTGAAGCGCTTGCGTAGCACGCGTTTGAACGAAGGGCACAATGCCATAAGCAACTTGTCCGCCCCAAGCCGAATTAATACTGTTCAAAAAATCATCAGTCGTAAATCCGAAGTCGAGCGGACGCAACGGGTCTTCAATTGCTGCCGCAGATATGATGTTCTGAATTTGTTGCGCTTGCAATTCAATAGCGTTCGCGTTAAATGTGGTGGCAACAAATTCATTCACGTAGTTGCTGAATTCATTGCGGTAAGCAGGAATTTGAAGCAATCTTGTAAATAGTGGTCTGTTGCTCGAAGTCGTCCACGTGTATAGATTGCGCTCCGCCCAATCGACGTTCACCCAGTCTATGCCCAACGTATTGTCTAAGTCGTAAGGAATGTATTCGAGCTTTCCAGTTTTCTCGTTGTGATAGAGGTAGAAATTATTCTTGTTGAATATGTAGTTGTCCCAATTTCCCAATAAAATATCCGCAGCCATTATTTTCAAGTAGTCGTGCACATTGAAAACTTTTTCCAGTTCACATGGAAGAAGAGCTAGTGGAGTATTGTTCAACACATTTATAAATTGAGCCAGTTCGGAAAAGTTGTTTTGAAATTCATTTTCAACCAAATCATAAGCGTCGTCGCTGTACAAGGTGGGATTGGATCCTTGATAATTCAAGTCCGATCCATACAGGCACTTCCATAAATTTCCGGTGCCGTCGTCGAAGCGAACATCTGCAAAGCGATTGTCTATCTGCTCAACGTGGAGATACACACCCATGTACGTTTCATTGACATAAACACGTATGTATGAGGTTCTGCATGCAGGCACTCCGGCATCGCGAAAAAAGTCCCAACACAATTTTGCACGTAACAACGACGGGTCATTCTGATTCCCAATAAGATTCAATTCTGATAGTCCGTAGAAATTTTGATCTACGAATTTATCTATGTTTATTTTGAACGATTTCTTTTGCGCATTCAAAGAGGTATTGCCGCGAAAGCGAACGCCAATGCCTGAATAAGCAGAGAATCCGGCAGAAAACGTGTAGACCATGGCCGCGGGAAATTCATGCGAATTTCCCAAGTTGTTGTACATGGCCAACAATGAATCGGGGTCAATGGTTATAGAAACACTCGCAACCTCATCTTGAAGAAAAGCCTCGTTGAATGCGGGTTGCTGAGCAAAAGAAATTTGAGAAAGAAAAAAAACTCCCAATGAAATCAGAATCGTTCTCATTTCTTCGAGAACAATTGAGCGGGTTTGTGCAACACGCCTTGTTGCTTTTCTTCCAAAGCGGTTACCGTTTCGGTTCGAAGAATATTTTTTCTAAAGTTGCGCTTGTCTAATTTTTTGTCGAGAATGATCTCATACAATTTCTGCAATTGCGACAAGGTGAATTTTTCGGGAAGAAGCTCGAAGCCAATGTGGTCGGCCATGAGCTCATGACGAAGCATAAGCAAGGCTTTGTGTACAATTTCGTTGTGGTCGAAAGCAAGAGATGGAATGTTGTAAACATCTACCCAATAAGTCTTTCCTGCAAATGATGCGGCCTTCGGCTTGAACTCGGATAACTTCACCAACGAATAATATCCAATGGTTAATACGCGTCTTTCCGGATTTACACGGAAGGTTCGAAGCCATTGCTGATCTTTCAATCCACGAACACGATTCGGATCTCCGAAGGCGTGGAATTGCTTCAAGTAAATTCCTTTCAACGAAGTTAATTCCTGAAGAATACGCTTCGCTGCTTCGTCGAGACTTTCATTGTCGAGCACCAAATCTCCAGGCACCGCATTCTGCGTTTTTAAGTGAACCGTATCGGGCTGCTTTTGCTCAATTAACAAAACTTTCAGCGTGTCGTTGTCAAACCCGAAAACAACACAGTCAACGGATACATCCATTCCCAAGGTGTTTTTCGGTGTTGGTTCACTGTTCTTCTTACTCATGATACTTCGTGTGCTAAATACACTTTCAAATGTAAAGCAAAAATTTCATTTACATTCGTGGCTATGATT
>CANIBZ010000113.1 GCA_947466425.1 Flavobacteriales bacterium | reverse complement strand
TTCAACTTCATCGTACCGTGTGGAATTACCGATAAAACAGTCACCAGCTTGTCGAAAGAATTGGGTCGTGAAATGGATATGGATGAAGTGAAACGAATTCTGCTTCAAGAATTGGCGGAAGTTTTTCAATTCGAAATACAAATTCAACACTAAGTATTAAAATTTCAAAGTGAATATCGTGCGCTCTTGGGCAGCACTTTTCGTATTCAAAACCTTACATTTGTAGTATGGAATCATTTTTCTCTGCATTTACAACCCTGCAAGGTTGGATAGACTTGTTGACCTTGGTAATTATGGAAATTGTCTTGGGAATTGACAACATCATTTTCATTGCCATTGTTACCGGATTTTTATCTTCAAAATCAGATCAAACCAAAGCACGAAGAATAGGACTTTCATTTGCTCTTATTTTCCGAATAGGACTCTTGTTTACCTTGTCTTATTTGGCGCATTTACAAGAGCCATTTTTCACGTTAGGTGGTTATCCTGTTTCGGGAAGAGGCATTGTGTTGTTAGCTGGAGGCTTGTTCTTGATCATTAAGACTTCGAATGAAATTCGACATAAGTTTTTAATTGCAGATAATGAAGAGTCTGAGAAGTCTAGAAAGATCAACTTGTTTCAGGCAATCATTCAAATTACAATCATCGACATTGTGTTTTCATTCGACTCAATCATTACCGCGGTGGGCTTGGTAGATCAAGTTCCGATAATGGTGGTGGCAGTAATTATAGCCATGTTTGTAATGCTGGCGTTTGCGCCATACGTAAGCGCATTCATTGAGAAGTATCCAACTTTGAAAATGCTGGCTTTGGTGTTCTTAGTTGTTATTGGATTGAATCTAGTTGCCGAAGCTTGTGAGAGTGCTCACTTGATTCACATTCCCGAGTACGTGAACATTAAAATGTACTCATACGTTGCCTTTGCTTTCGCACTAACGGTCGAGTTGTTGAACGTTCGTTTGCACCACGTGAAGGAGCGTAAGAGCAACACATGATCATTATTCAAAACACCCTTGTAAGCGAAGATTTATTCGAAGAACATTTTGTATGTGATCTATCGGCGTGCAAAGGAATTTGTTGTGTGGAAGGAGACAGCGGCGCACCTATTGGAGAAGACGAAATTCCAATTTTGGAACAAGAGTGGGAAAGTGCAAAACCCTATATGGTTTCAGAAGGAATAGCCGCTATTGAGAGGGAAGGACTTTATCAAGTAGACGAAGACGGAGACATTGTTACCACGTTGGTGTCTGATAAAGGAGCTTGTTCGTTTGTTCATTACAGCAAAGACGGAACAGCATTGTGCGCTTTAGAAACCGCATGGAAAGCAGGGGAATCGAAATTCAGAAAACCCATCTCGTGTCATTTGTATCCCATTCGCTTGACAAAGTTGGCCGATTATGTTGGATTGAATTATCACCGCTGGCCTATATGCGCGCCAGCATGCGAATGCGGATCGAAATTGCAAGTCCCAGTATATAGATTTCTGAAAGATGCAATTACAACGAAGTTTGGTGAAGCGTATTTTCAAGAATTAGACGAACACTACCAGGCATGGAAAGCACAAAAAGAAGCCTAATTCTATATCTTTTATTCTTTTTTTGTGCTCCTGTTTTTTCGCAAGAATGGGTTAAAGTCAATTGTCTTTTCAATACTGAAGATGGAGATTTACTTTCTGATTATCGTGAAGGAACTGCTCTTGTTGTAAGTGGACGATTGAAACAATCGTATGGACAGGGTACCATGCAAACCACGCGCATCAATCGATTGCACAGGATTGATTTATTTACTGGAAGGGAAGAGACATTCTTTCCAAAAGATTGGAACTTTGACGAGGGAGTTTCTTGTTTCGGGGAAAGTAAAAACGAACTTTTTTTTCAAACGGAACTCGATGAACGAGGTACATTATCTAAGTCTTATAATATTTTTCTTTGGGACTCTGCCTTAACAGTAAAAAGTGTTGGATCACCTGTTGAAATGTTCGGTAATTTAGGTGATGGTGGTTTCGATAACATGAATCCGACGTATGATCCAATTGAAAAACTACTCGTTTTTTCGAGCAATCGCGCGGGTGGATTTGGAGCGCATGATCTGTACGGATGTTATCGAATGGGAAAGGGTTGGGGACCTGTTTTCAACTTAGGTTCAGGTGTAAATACCTCCGACAATGAATTAGGAGCAACGCTGTTTCAAGGCACGCTTTATTTTTCGAGAATGGACATGAAAGATAATTTGAAAACGACCTTGTATTCATCAATTCAAAAAGAAGCATTCCAAACCTCAACAAAGCTTCCTTCTCCTTTCAACAATGAAAAGGGGGAGGCTTATAAAATCGTTTTCGTATCAGCAAATGAAGCGTATGTTTCACGCGAGCATCAAATCGATCACTACATTCTTCCTAAGAAAAACAAGCAAGTTCAATTTAGATTGAAGGAAGGAACGCGCGTATTGCCAAACATTGGACTGTCTGTTGTTTCTGTTGGAAGTGGAGAACGTTCTGAATTGAAATCCAACGCCGAAGGATTAACATCCCTCTTCAGTTTGTCTTTGGAAACGAAATACAAAGTGAGCATTCAAGAAAAGGATTGGGAGGTTTTAAAGGCCACTGGAAATGGAAAGGGATACAAGGCAGAGCTGATCGATGAATTTGGAAATATTATTCGAGTCTTCAAGTTCGACGCGAATGGAAATTTCCAATTTGAATTACTCGATTTTGTCTACACGAATTTGACTTTATTGGAAGAAGTAGATCGAAGTAGATTGAATGTTTCAAAGGTGGAAGCGTCAATCAGTACAAGTATTTCAACAAAGAAATATTTCTTTCCGGTGAATGAAAGTGCGCTGAATGAAATTCAGAAAATAGATTTGCGAAATTGGTTGAAAGATCAATCCAATTCAACCTTCACCATTAGCGGATTCGCAAGTTCAGATGGAACTTCGAAACGAAATAAGGAATTGGCAAATACAAGAATTCAAGCAACGAAGCAATGGCTTGTGGTAAATGGAATTCCAGAAAAAAATATAAAAATCAAAGTCATAGGAATTAATGAACTCGGAGAAAAGGGACGTCGCGTAGAGCTTGAAGCGATTCCATTATCTTCGCATTAACAACACAAAAAATCATGTTTGAAAAACTATTTCCAAACCACGAATTAAGAATAGTAAAAGGAAAACTTACCGAAAGCGGAACATCGCATCTAGACGGTCAAGA
>CANIBZ010000112.1 GCA_947466425.1 Flavobacteriales bacterium | reverse complement strand
TGAATTGAATGGCGAAAGTACGGTTTGGCAAATGGAAGGAGCAAGCACGATAGGCAATGCAGTAGTCAACATGATTACTTCACGTCCGTTCGATGGAACCGTTGCAGTTGCTACGCATGCAAATGGAATCTTCACTGCTAGCTTGCCTGTTGTTCCTGAAGTTTCGGTTGAAGCATTAGCGGAGCGCATGGTAACGGTTTCAGCATTTCCGAATCCTACTGTAAATGAAATTCATTTCAACATGCAATTGGTTCCGGGTGAAATGACCGAGATGAATATTTATTCCTTAGATGGGAAATTATTGAACACAAAGAAATGGAAAGCGGTGGGAAGAGAGCAGTTGTCGTGGGAAGCCACTCATGCCGGAACATTTATTTATCAATTGAAATCGGGAAGCACCACGAGAACCGGTAAATTTGTTGTTACAAAATAATTCGAAGTATGTCTGAAATCATCTCAACCGATAAAGCACCGAAGCCAGTTGGTGCATATCCACACGCAAGACGAGTAGGGAACCTGTTGTTTCTTTCAGGTGTTGGTCCGCGCATAGCAGGTAGCGATGCGAGCGACACAGGAGTACCTGGATTGAAGTTAGATAAATTCGGAAATTTTATTGAATTCGATTTTGAAGCGCAGTGCAGAAATGTGTTTGATAACGTGAGAGCCATTTTAGATGCGAGCGGTTCGAAGTGGGAGAACTTGGTAGACGTTACGGTGTTCTTGGTGAACATGAAGCGCGACTTTCAAACCTACAATCGCTTGTATGCCGAATACTTCAAGGACGCTAATCCCTGCAGAACAACTGTAGAGATTAACGCCCTTCCATCGCCTATTGCGATTGAGTTGAAGTGTATAGCTACTATTTAGTTTTCACACCCCAGATATCTACGCCTTGGAATTGTTGCAATTCCATTTTAATTGATCCGACTTTAATTTTCGCTTGTGCCATAATTGGAAGGTGGTGTGCATCATCAGTTACCCAAACCGCTAGGTCGTTGGGATCTTTGAAAATACGTCCCTTCTGAACCACAGGTGCGAAGCGCAAACATTTGAATGTTCCAGCATCTACATTTACCGTTTCTTTTCCAACATAGCGCATTTTCAAGCGATAGACTTCATCGTCGACCAACGTTTCAATGGTTATAATTTCGCCTGGCTTAGTGTTCGTGAAGTCCATGGTTCGTGCGTAGAATGCGGCACTCATCATGTCCTGAACGAAAGCAGGCGCCAGGTATCCTTCGTTCTTTCTGTTCTTGAAGGCACGCTTGTGCTGAAAGAAGTAATAGTCTTGCATAATCATGTAGCCACCTTCATCGCAATTGCGTTTGAATTGGTAAGGAAATATTCCCTGCTTGTCTATATACGATTCATATTTATCGCGCACTTTGAAGAACCAATCGAATGATCCGGAGCTGTGACCTTCACCAACGATATGGTAGGTGTCTCTTCCTCCGAATTTTTTATTTCCTTCTTCAACAGAAATGGTGGCAACACCAGCGTCTACAACACCGTAGTGAATGCGGTACGTCGATTTTTCTCCTGAATTGAATGCGTAGTTATTGATGCTGCGCAAAGCTTGCGTAGGTAAATTTTCAACTTTAACGGGTGTAGGTTTAGAACTTTGGCCAAGCATGCTCAGCGCTCCCACTGACAATGCTGTAAACAAGAATAGGTGTTTCATAAAGTCGTTTTGTTTTTGGTTAACGTAACTTTCGTTTCGAAATTTCAAACATTGGACCAAAGATTTATTCCACGACCACGCGCTTCACTGTGAATGAATTTTCTGTTCGGAAAATGAACTCATAAAGTCCAGGTGCAAAATCAGAAACATCAACAGAATAGCGCATGCTGTTGAACCGGAAGTTCGAAATGTTTTTTCCAGAAACATCTTTTACTTGCACGGAAACATTTCCAGCATGTGCACTCAATTCAATATTCAAATCAGATGAAGTTGGATTTGGATAAAGCGTTAATCCAATTTCATTCAACGTATAGGTATAAACAGAAGTCTCGTCGATGTATCCGTCGCAATCGTTGTCTATGCCATCAACTGTCTCAACGGCAGAAGGACTGATAGCAGGATTTGCATCGTTGCAATCGTCGTTGTTTGTAGCTGCTCCCGTTGGCACAGTGCACGAATAAAGAACAACTCCTGCTCCGTATCCATCGCCGTCAATGTCCATGTAGTAAGCTTGTCCTAACCCTTCATCAATAGCCCCGTTACAGTTATCATCAATGTCGTTACAAAACTCGGTTGCATTTGGATTCAGTGCGTTGTTGTTATCGTCACAGTCACCGGCACAGGCAGAGAAACCATCGCCATCTGCATCGAATCCTTCATCGATTGTTCCATCACAGTTGTCATCTAAGTTATTGCACAATTCCATAGCACCTGGATATGATAATGCATTACCGTCATTGCAATCGTCTACACAAGAGAAGTATCCATCGCCATCTAAATCGGCGTTCGTAGTAATGAATGAGCTGTTGTCGTTGCAGTCGTTGCCATTCGTTACATATCCCGAAGGAATTTCGCAACCGATTGAAGCTGTCAGTGGGTCACCGAATCCATCGCCGTCTGCATCTTGGTAGAATGTAATTTCATTTGAAACAGTTACTCCTCCAATCCAAGTAATACTGTCGTTCGCAGTTCCGTTGGTTACCACAAGTGTTACGTCGTACACGCCCGGAGTTGTGTACATCACATATGGATTTTGCAAAGACGAAGAGCTCGGCACTCCACCTGGAAATACCCAGTTCCACGAAGTTGGATTGTTGTTCGTGTTGTCTACGAAATGAACAGGATAATTAACGCAAGATAAATTGTTGAATGTTGCGTTTGCGGCAATATATTGAACAGGCAAGCACGGTCCGATTTCAGTAAGCACGTTGTGCGTGAAAATGTTCAATGCCTCATCGAAAGCGGCAATACAAATTTCATTTCCAGAAAAAGCTTCAACATAAACGCGAAGAACAGGAGTAGGTGTGTAGTGCACGGGAATCATACTACCCAAGTGTCCCAATGCTGCAATCTTCACTCCACCAACTTCTTTGTAAACAATGGATGACCACGTTGTAATTGGAAGAAGAGATGTTACGTTGGTAATCGTTGCTCCTCCAATATCGAATTGCAATGCGTTCACCTCACCGTTAGGATTTAGAATGGTTACATCGAAGTAACCCAATTCAGCATTCACGTTAGTAACGCCGAGCGTTACGGTTTC
>CANIBZ010000111.1 GCA_947466425.1 Flavobacteriales bacterium | reverse complement strand
TCTTGCTTCGTCCGTTCTTAAATGGATTATCCATAGACTCTCCTGTGAACGTTGCATTGGGTTATCCCATAGATCAAGTCGCTTTGTTTCGCGTGGTTCGCATGCTTTTGCGCATGTGGAGTCGCTTGTCGAAGGAAGTGAAGAAGGGATTGTATTACAAGGATTTCTCGCAATGGATTCTTCAAACCGATTTAAACGTTCTTATTCCTTCTGCGGAGCGGAGAGAAATTCAGCGCTATGTCATGCGAAGAAAATTTATTTACATCCGTGAAAAGGAGTTGAAGGAGTTGGTTGAAAAACTTCCGGCAATGAAAACGTTGGAAGAATTACTAACCATCGAGAATTTCGATTTGCCGAATTGCATTGTTCGTTTGAAAAAATTTCTTTCTGTGTTTATTGAAGCGGACAGTACTGACGAACTGACGAAGGAAACGGCCTTGCGACTTCAGCAGATTTTAGGTCGAATTGAACAGCACATGGAAGGAAATGCATTTCTGAATGAAGTGCCTTTGTTGGATCTGTTGTTTCAACATTATGCATCGCAAGAGACCATTGCGTTTCAGGGTGAGCCGTTGGAAGGACTTCAAGTTTTGAGTATGGTGGAAACGCGTGCGGTAGATTTCAAACACGTGATTATTGTTGGCGCGAACGATGAACAATTTCCGGGAAATGGAAGAGCGCAATCTCTCATTCCATTCGACTTAAGAAGAGCGTTTGAGTTGCCTTCAGCTGAAGAACGTGAAGGGACTATTGCCTATTCTTTTTACCGATTAATGCAACGAGCAGAAGATATTCGTTTGTTGTATCACACGTTGAGTTCCGATTATAAGATGACGGAGCCGTCTCGCTATCTGATGCAAATTGGGCAAGAACTTACCGGTTACGGAAACCGAACGAACGTTCGGTACGAAGACTTCGAACACAGCAACAAATTTTTACAAACCGGTGAAGAAGAAATTTCGGCCAATGAATTTTCCACACAGCGCATTCACGCTTTGTTGGAATATGGCATTTCACCCTCGGCAATAAACAAGTTCATGCGTTGTCCGCTCGACTTCTATTATCGATATGTCGTTGGATTGGGCGAAGTGGAGAGCTTGGAAGAGAATATGGAGGCCTCTACGTTTGGTTCCATTGTTCACGATGTGTTGGAAACGCTTTACAAGCGTTTTGTTGGAATGACGATTCAGGATGCGGATTTTGCTGGATTTAGAAGTGAGTTAGACTCACTGATTGATGATGCGATTTATAGACTTTATAATTCAAATTTCGAATTGGCGGGATTCGATATTATTATGCGTCGCGTTGTGAAACGAATGATTGAAGTTGTTTTAGAATTTGATGAAAAGCAATTTAATCACGCTCGAGTTCATGGAGAGGAGCGTGTTGTGAATGGGGTAGAGGTTCCGCTTGTTGCAGAATTGCCAATGGATAAAATTGGAATGAATATTCCTGCCCGTGTTCGTGGAAAGGCCGATCGTGTGGACGAGCAGAGCGGAAACTATATGGTTTTGGACTATAAGACAGGAAGTGTAAAGCCCGATGAGTTGAAGTTGAGTGACAAAGATGGACCTTGGTTGAAAGATACCCGACCTAAGCTTCTTCAAATTTTAACTTATTCATACATGTGGGTGAAGGAAGGACACGATCCTGAACATACGCAAGCCATGTTGTTCGGATTGAAGCATGCGAAGCAGGGGCCTGTTTCGCTTATGCGAGGAGAAGAGCGCGCGGTATTGCGTGAAGCGGACGTGGACAAGTTCGAAGAGGAATTGTTGGGAGTGTTGAAGAGTTTGTTGGAAACGGAAATATTTAGGCACAATCCTGAGTCGGATTATTGCGAATTTTGCAAGTAGTGAAAAAGCGCGTATTAATCATAGCCTATTATTGGCCTCCAGCTGGTGGAGGGGGGGTTCAACGTTGGTTGAAGTTTGTGAAATATTTGCACAACAGCGATTGGCAACCCGTGGTGTTTGTTCCTGAGAATGCTGATTATCCTGTTTATGATGAAACTTTGCTTACTGAAATTCCGGAAGGAGTAGAGGTAATCCGTT
The DNA here is from genome assembly GCA_947466425.1 of Flavobacteriales bacterium. GTDB lineage: Bacteria > Bacteroidota > Bacteroidia > Flavobacteriales_D > Sanyastnellaceae > CAIZGX01. The sequence continues at coordinate 1,186 of CANIBZ010000111.1, read as the reverse complement.
GTCCTATTTTCGAACCTTATCGTGCTTTGCGAAAGGCAACAGGAAAGGGCGATGCTGGAATAAGCGCCGGATTCATTCGCAGTGAAAAAGGCCCAACGCTCATGGAGCGTTTAATGGCATGGGTTCGCGGAAATATTTTGATTCCAGATGCGCGCATGTTTTGGATTCGTCCTGCCTCTAATTTCTTGTTGAAGTATTTAAAGGATAATCCGGTTGACTTAATTGTCAGCACAGGACCCCCACACAGCATGCATTTGATTGCACGTCGCGTTCACCGCAAGACCGGAGTTTCTTGGTTAGCAGACTTCAGAGATCCGTGGGTGAACATGGACAATGCCGATAAGTTTCAGATGAGTGCATGGGCGAAGCGCAGACACATGAAGTTAGAGCGCAGCGTGTTGAAGGAAGCGACTGTTGTCGATACGGTGAGTTGGTATTTGAGCAGTGAGTATGAGAAGATTCGTGGTGGTGAAGTGAAGGTGTTAACGAACGGATTCGATCATGTAGATTTTGAAGGAAGGGAAGTGAATCCAACCGATAAGTTCATTCTTGGTCATTACGGCACATTCGGCGACGATCGCAATGCGCCTGCCTTGTGGCGTGCCTTGTCTCGTTTGGTGAATGAAAGTGAAGAATTTAAAAACCGAATGATTATTCGGTTGGTTGGTCCAACTGACGGTTCTGTGTTAGAAGACGTAAAACGAAATGGACTTTCCGAACATTTGGAATACATTCCATACGTAGAGCACAACGAGGTTTTGGATCTCATGTTAACGCCTCAGTTGTTGTTGGTCATTCTGAATCAGAATGCCAACGAAGAAGGACGTGTTACAGGAAAAATCTTCGAGTACGTCGCCACGGGCAATCGTGTTCTCGGCATTGGCAGTGTTACCAGCGATTGCGCGCGTGTTATTCACGAGAGTGAGAGCGGCGAAATGATTGCCTTTAACAACGAAGAACAACTTTACACCTTCATCAAAAACGCATTTCCTTGTTCACTTAATCAACCTTTGAATCCGAGGGTGATGAAGTACTCGCGTCAGTCTTTGACGGATGCTCTTCGAGCGAATGTCTTCGACGAATGTCTTTTTAAAAGGTAAGAAAGGTTAAGAAAAGGTAAGAGAGGGGAAGAATGCCCTTCGGGCGAATGTTTTCAACGAATGCCTGGGGCGAATGTCTTCGACGA
>CANIBZ010000110.1 GCA_947466425.1 Flavobacteriales bacterium | reverse complement strand
TCTTTGTAGCGCGAATGATCAACAGCTAAATTGTGATAGGCACTGTCATAATTCACTTGGGCCTCTGGGTATTCCTTTTGCGCAAAATATAAATCTCCGAGCGTTACGAAAATCTTTACACGCTTACTCTTATTATTCTTGTTGAATTTCAATGCTTTTTCGAAATAGTCAACGGCTTCTTTGCGCTTTTCTAACTCCAAGGTAACACCTCCCAATGCGTAATAAATGATATCTTTGTACGATTCATTTTTCAAATCTTCAACCATAACCAGCAACGTCTTTTGCGCGTCTAAATAATTTCTCGAAATCTTCGTGTCTGTAAGAAGCATTTGAAGTTTCGACTGGAACTCAAGCTCATAAGGAGGTTTCAATTTTATAACTTTTTGAAAAGCTACTTTGGCTTCACCCGATTTCTCCATGCGGTCATACAACTGACCTAAAACAAATTGCGGAACTATCCTGTCAGTTTTTTTTGTGATTAGAACCAATCCCTTTTCCAACGGTTCAATGGCCTTTTCATATTCTCCTTGAACCAGAAAAAACTCAGCCTTCACCAAATACAATTCACGCGCAATGTCATTTGGCAAATCTTCAAAACCGTCTGCCTTTAACAACAATTGTTTTGCTTTAGAAAAATCACCGTCTAAAAAGTAAGCTCGTGCAGACCAGATGTAGGCACGCAATTGAACAGAAGCTGAAGAATACTTGTTCGAAATGAAATTGAATGTTTCTTGGGCTTTGTAAAACTCTCCTTTGTATAAATTTGATTGGCCAATCACATGATAGTTATCGTCCATCCACTTGTTATACTCCGGCCATTTCATGTCCTTCTTTGACTCAGCAACAAGGGTGTGTCGCTTAACCACTTTACCACACTTCTTAATGGCCTTGTCAAGATCAGGAATTAATTCCTTCTTTTGAGAGACAGTGCCGTAATTATATAGAGGAATGACTTCATCATAATCGTCTTTTCTTCCATTCGCCAAAGTCGTCTGGGACTTTTTAACCAATTCATTGGCGTTGAAGTAACCGTTGTAACGTCCAAGTGTGTTGTGATATACGCGATAAGCTACACCGTCTTCTTTGGTTGAACATCCGATAAAAACCATGCTAAAAAGGAGCAACCCAAAGAACAAGTATATCAAGCGGGAACCGCCACTCCTATTCGAATGAAATTCTCTGCTAGTGGAATTTTTGTTTTTGCGCATGCGGATTAAGTAACGACAGAAAGCGAATTTATTGCATTTCCCTTTACATTCATTCATTCTTCTTACTTTTATGCCCGCAATGGAAAGGAAAAGAAAAAGAAAAAAAATTCTTAAAAAGCTGAAGAAACCCTTCCGCCTGATTGTTCTGAATGAAAATTCTTTTGAAGAACGCTTTTCTTACAGTCTAACCCCGATGAACGTGATTGTTATGTTCGGAGGATTTCTCGTTGTCTTTTCCTTGCTTTTTTATTCGCTCATCGCTTTTACTCCACTGCGTACCATCCTTATCCCCGACTTTTCATCCTATGAATCTCGCGAAAACGCTCGTAAAGCACGATTAACGGCAGATTCCTTAACAGCAGTTTTAAAAAGTCAGGAACACTATTTCGGCGATTTGAAAATAATTTTATCCGGAGGCAATCCAATCACAGCTATTCCTGATAGCATTCCGAAAAAAGCAGAAGGCATTGATCTAAACTACAATGTCAGCGAGATTGATCAAGCTGTGCGCAATGAACTTCAAACTACCCCGAACAACTACACACCGCAATTAACGAAGATTCCAGAAGCTGGATATCTTCTTTTCCCTCCTGTTGCGGGAAGTATCAGTTCGAATTTCGAACCTCAGTTTGGAAAGAAAGGAGTTTACTGGACTTCAGTAAAAAACGAAGCGGTAAAATCTGTTTTAGATGGAACTATTATTTCCTCGAGCTACACCGTGAGCGATGGGAATACCGTGCTTATTCAACATCCGAACAACATGGTTTCAGCGTACAAGAATTTAGCTGTTCTGCTGAAGCAAAACGGAGAGTCTGTAAAGGCTGGTGAAGGAATTGGTTGGGTAAGCGAAAACGCCAACGGACAAGGACAATTCTATTTTGAAATTTGGAAGAACAGCGTTCCTGTTGATCCGAAGACTTACTACGCGAATTAAACGCGAACCATATCTCCAAACACGTTCACACGTGCATTCAATTGCTCTTCGGTAACTTTCAACAAGGCGTCCGGACCGAAGTCCTCACATGTAAATGAAGCCATCGCTGATCCTGTAACAATTGCCTTTTTCATTGCTGTAAAGCTCGTGTCGTTCATCTTCGCCAAATATCCAATGAATCCTCCAGCGAAAGAATCACCTGCACCCGTTGGATCAACAACATCATCTAACAACATGGCCGGCGCAAAGAACACTTCATCTTGACTGAACAACAAAGCGCCGTGCTCACCTTTCTTAATAATCAATGCCTTTGGACCTAAGGTTAAAATTTTTGCAGCTGCTTTCTTCAACGAACGCTCACCTGTATACTGACGAGCTTCTTCGTCGTTAATCGTAACCACGTCTACCATTCCGAAAACTTTATCTAAATCTTCACGGGCTACATCCATCCAAAAATTCATGGTGTCTAACACAACCAATTTCGGACGCTTGTTCATTTGATTCAACACAGCAATTTGAACAGCAGGAACCAAATTTCCCAACATCACGTATTCCGCATCTCTGTAGTTCTCTGGAAGGTTCGGCTCGAAGGTCGCTAATACATTAAGATCTGTAGCCAACGTATCGCGCGAGTTCATATCCATGTGATACTTTCCTGACCAATGAAAAGACTTTTCTCCTTCTTTAATTTGAAGTCCAGCTAAATCTACTCCTCTCGATTTCAATTCATTCATGAAGGCCGTTGGAAAATCATCGCCTACCACGCTCACTACTCCGCATTCACCATTCAAATAAGCAGCAGCCATTGAGATGTAGGTTGCAGCGCCACCAATTACTTTTTCGCGCGATTCAAAAGGAGTTGCAATGCTATCAAAGGCAACAGTTCCAACAGTAATTAACTTCATAATTCAAATTTTTTATTTCAAAAAAAAACCGCCCAAATACATTTGAGCGGTTGTTCAATATGGTGAACGTTATTATAAACGCACGATTCCTTTGTGACGACGTTCGTCAGAAACTGTCAGTTTCTCACGACCTTTTCTTCTACGTGATGAAAGAACCAAACGGCCTTTCGCGGTAGACATTCTTTTGCGGAAACCGTGTTTGTTTCTGCGCTTTGTATTCGATGGTTGATA
>CANIBZ010000109.1 GCA_947466425.1 Flavobacteriales bacterium | reverse complement strand
CACTGTTGTAGTCGACTTGACACAATGCATTTTCAGCGCCGATGATTTCTGTGTTATTGAAGAGCAGACGTTGGTAGGAAAGCAGCGTTGCGTTTTCTTCAAGTTCAATTTTTCCGTTTTCAAAACGAATGTAATTGGCGGTTCCGGATTCGTTGAACATAGCGCCTTCATGAATGCGTAACAGTGTGTTTTCGGAACCGACTCCTTCCACATGAATGCGGCTTCCCGACGCGAAGATTACGTCAGTTTCATTCCATGAAGAATAGATATCGAACCCTCCATGAATAGCTTCAACATTGAAGTCGGATTGAGAGTTTAAGTGGAGCTGTCCACCACGAAATTCAATGGAAGCGTCTGTGTTGTTTAAGACGACTTCTCCTGAAGAGAAAACAATTTTTCCTCCGGGAAGAAGCACTACTTTTCCTTCCACTTGAAGCGTTCCTCCGAGAAGGTTTAAGGTGGAATTGTTTTCTAGAATGAGTTGTCCGTTCGGATGAATGAATAGAGTTCCGTTGTTTTCAAGATTTATGGTTGTTGTTTCTTGAATAGTTAGTTTGGCGTTCACAACGCCAGAAGTATCGCCAATATGAAGACTTCCTCCTTCGCGAATACCAATGCTTCCTTGTCCGCAGTCGATGCCTGTTTCAATGTTTACTTCGTCTCCAGGAAATACAATGCTGTTCAGGGAAGAATGACTTTCGCCGAGTGCGCCAATGCTTACCACAGAATTGTTTTCAATGATTGTTGAAGGTAGAACTTGCAAACCGGAATTTCCAAAATTGAAGTTTGCTCCGTTTTCTATATTTATTCTGAAAACCGAATGTCCGTTCGGTAGTTCATCTGCGAATACTTCTTCGGCAATGAATGCGAGGTTTCCGTAGTTAATTCCAGAATGAGGTTGGTTATTTCCTTCAGGTGCATACCAGTTGTCGAAGGGAATTTCAGACGCGTTAATTGGCGTGAAAGGATTGTTGTTTGCACAAAGTAATGCGCTCGTAGTTGGAACGAAATTATGATACGTTTGATAGATATCGGAGCTAATAGATCCGCAGGCATTATTGAATGAAGGCGTTTCGTTAATGGCGTCTACTAAATCTTTTATCGATGAAGAATAGCCACCGCAGGAATAATCATAGGGCAATGCCGAAGCCGATACTTTTGGTTTTGAAGAATATTGAGAGATAGAAATACTAAGAAAGTCGAAATCGATTTCGGTGAGTTTTAAATCGGCAAGTATGTGAAAGTCATCTGTGCTTTCAGAATCATTGGTAGAACCAGGAAGCGGGAATAATTTCAATCTAAATTCGTCTCCCGTAAGCAAGTTGGTAGCGTTACAAGATTCTAAGAGTAATGGAGTTCCAGGGCTAGCGTTTAATCCAATGCCGTGTTTATTGCCGTTCGACACTGCAATATTTCTGCAATATTGTGGGAGACCCATAGCTTCTAAATCAGATTGAAAATTCAAGAACACAAGGGGTTGAAGTGGATTAGGAACTCCCCATTGATAAAGCAAAAGTTGCTTAGCCGCCGGTCTTTGAAGTTTATCATAAACGAAACTGTTTGCTGCAGCGCTATGCGGCGCCATGAAATACAACGTAGACTGAAGACTTAGCGGAATGTAAGCGCCTAAATGAGGCGAATCGAGGCTAATATAAAGTCTTGCACAGTGAGACTTGTTTTGAATTTCCATGTTCCGAAGGGCATAACGCGAGATGAGTCCACCCATACTTGCACCGGCGATAACTAGGCTGTGTTCGCTGTTTTTATATGTGTTACAGAGGTTAATTACTTTTTCAACGAGTGCTGCGTTTTCTTTAACATCCCTTGCACCATCGAAAAAGTCAATTAGCACAATATCATAACCGTGTTGTTGAAGAGTGTCTATCCAGTAAGGCATTAATTGCAGCATTGCATATTGTCCAGTTGCTGCGCCAGAGGAGAACGCATCCCATCCGAATGTTCCATTTCGTGTAGCGCTGTGATCAGCACCGAAGTCTATTCCTTCTACAAAAATGAATGGCTTGTCGAAAATTCCGTCAGAACTTAAAAGCGTGTAAGCGTTTCCTTTAATGAGTTTGTTTCCGAGAAGTGTGTCAAGCTGAAATGAGCTGCTCGTTTGCCAGGGGCTGGTATCAGGGACAATCAAACTTTTTGTTTCGACGGGAAATTTAATTCCAGTTTTCTTCATTGTTCCGTTCACCGAATATTTTACGGCAACAGAAAACCAAGTGCTGTTGGAAGGAATAATTGTTGAAACGGAATTGTTAGAAAGTGCATTCCAGGTAAGTCCGTCATCGAAACTAATTGATTGAATTTGTGTGTTTGAATAATAGTTGGAATGAATTTCATTTCCGATATGAAACTCATGCATACCAGGGGTTAAGAGCTCTGAATTGCTGAGAATGAATTGGCTTGTGTCGGATATAGTAATCGCTTCACGAATGTACTGAATGTCCCACACCTCGAGATGTGTAGCGTTTTCCGCGTTGGGTAAATTCTGAATGTGACTTCTGTAATCTGGAAAAAACAGATGAGTGGAATCTTTTTCGCAGAGAAAAAGAAAGGCGTCTTGTGCTGCCATACTTTTTGAAAAAACGAGAGATTTGTTTTTGGATAAAGATTGGCTGAATGCGGTTGATTTAACCACAGGTGTATAGATATTTTGCGCAAAGCAAATTATCGTACTGAAGCTAAGAATAAGGGTAAGGATTTTTTTCATGGCTTAATAGTATAAGGTGTATGTATTGATTTCATTGGCCTGAAGCGGATCAAGGGTGATCCATTCTGAAGAATAGTTTCCTGAAGCGTAATGCTTTTTAATTTCAAGTTCTATTTGGAAATGCGCTGTAACCTCGAAGTAGCATTCAGCGCCGTGGCCAGCTAAGTCGGCCTCTTGGAGTATTCCGCGAAAGCCATTGTTCACTTTGAATGAAGCACCCACGATGCTGTGCTGTGTGTTCGGATCATCTATGAGCTGAAGGCGCAGGGAGGCTTTGCGAGCAATAGGAATTTTTAGACTCGGAATTCCTGCATTGAATAGCACATCGGTAAATCCGAATTCAGAATACTGCTCCGCTGAATTCGTAAGTGCAAGTGCAACATCAACGGTTGCATCTTTCGGCATTTCGAATTCACCGTTTTCATTTGCAATGGAAATAACCGAAGGCACGTAGTTAATGTCGCCTGCGAATCCTTCGAGCTCGTACCATTGCACTTGCGCGAAGGGAATAGGCACGTTGGAGCCTTGCTCTACAACGCGACATTGAATGTTGGGAATGGGTTTCTCT
>CANIBZ010000108.1 GCA_947466425.1 Flavobacteriales bacterium | reverse complement strand
CCGAAGAAAGGTCCAGTCTTGTTGAATTATGGAATAGAAGAAGCGCGCTTTACGAAACCAGTTTATCCAGGAATGACCATAGCCGTTCGCTTTACTGTGAAGGAAAAGATTGCGCAAGAGAAACGCAGCGAAGACGACATTCCGAAAGGAATTGTGAAGTTCTTGGTTGACGTTTACGACGAAACCGGAGAGACGGTGGCGTTAGCGACGATTTTAACCATGGTAAAAAAACGCAACAACGAATAAGTGCGTAAACTACTCTTCTTTCTCTTGCTTTTCTCTGCCCTTGAAGGGGCAGGGCAGGCTCCCGCGTGTTACGACCCAAAATCTAACGACTATAACAGAAGTAACAGAACCGAATCCAAAATTTGTGTCGAGTATTTACTTGCTGATCTCGAAGAACTTGAGGAAAAACTTCTAACTGTTCATCCAGATCCTTTTGCTTATTGCGGCAAAGCAAAATTCGATAGTGCCTACACAGAGGCTTTTTCCTATTACACCGAAGGAAGAACAATGATAGAACACGCACAAAATCTTAATCGTTTTTCTAAAATTGTTTGCGACTCGCATTTAAGCGTTTATGTGAACTCGCTTTTAAAAGAATCACACAAAAAAGACTCGGGGTTCATTCCCCTTTTCATTACGTGTATTAATGGTAAATTCTATGTGGAAAGAGATTTTGTGAATGGTCCACCTGTTGGAAGCGAAATTATTTCGATAGGTAAACAGACAATGGCTCAACTTCATGCACTATCGAAAGAGTGGTGTACAGACGAAGGTCTGGCTATGAATGCAAGCGAGGAAGCTGCGAAATATTACTACATACACGCTCAATTTTTCGCTAATCCAACTCAACAAGCAGGAAAAACTGAAATTGTTTCTTATTCTCTCAATAGCAAAATCGACAGCATACCAATTACCTTGGTACGATACAAGGACCTTCAAAAGGTTCGCAAAAAGTACTTTCAATCAAGTAGAATAAATATTCAAAGCACTTTTTTATTCAAAGAAAAAAAAGCTATTTTGAAGGTAAATTCTTTCGTAGCTCAACCTTTTCACAACGACTACAAAAAAATATGGAAGTTCTTTGAAAAAACGAAAGAATTAGGTATTCGTAATATAGCCATAGACGTTCGAAACAACCCTGGAGGGTCCGGTGCCATGGTTGAGTATCTGTGTTCGTATTTATTTCGAGCAGGAATTAATACGCCTAGCAATATTATCTGGAAATCGAGTGACTATTCCTTCAAAGTCTCATCAAAATTCATGATGAAGCACTTTCCTAAATTAATAGAAAGACGTTTTAAACGGGACGATGATTACTACCAATTTTACCGCCTTAGTCTAACAAGAAAAGCGGAATTAGACACCGCCTATTTCTACATACCGATAGTTCAATCCAGAGAGCTGGTATATGGGGGAAATGTTACGTTATTCATGAATGGAGGTACCGCATCTGCAGCTTGTGATTTCGCTCAACTTCTTCAAAACAATGAACGAGCTTCACTTGTAGGAACGCCTTGCAATGCCACTACCAACGGCACATGGGGCAACGCAACGCCTATTCAACTCAACGAAACAGGAATTATCTTTTCCGTGCCAACTATTCGATACAACTATAACGACACCTTTAGTTACTCTCAAACACCCATCCTTCCGGATATCGGCCTAGAGCCAAGCGTGAATGATATTACAAACGGAAAAGATACCTTCCTTGAGTTTTTCTTAAAGAATTAAACCGTCCCCAACTGAACCTTATACTTGTCGCAGAATGCAGACCAGTCCCAAATGAAGTTACGCATAACCTCGTCTAAGCTTTTTAAGAAGATTGGATTTGGTGTATTCATGTTTCTAAAATACTCGTCTTGATATTGATTCAATTCGTATTTGAAGAAGAACGCTTTCGACATGCTGTATAAAACATTCTTAGAAGGGAAATTCACATGAGCCATGAATTTCTTGTAATCGTTCAATTTGGCTTGAAAGGCAACTGGGGATAAATCGAAAATTGGTGCTAGTTGATTAACACAGTGTTGTACGATTAAATCGCCTTCACCGTCGCGGAAGTGCTCATTCAGATAATTGAAATTTCCAACAACTGCAATCATTAAGAATTTCCCATATTCCTCGTCACTAATTTTTGGCGTACGAACAAACTCGGGGGTATCGCGAATAAATCCAGCAACCTCAGGAAATCCTCCTTCAACAGAATCTAACAACGTGTTCACGAACATGGCTGCTGCGCGCTCTGCAGAAATCTTCTTTTTTCCAAATAATGTAATCATATGCCTTAACGATTTATTAACCTTTCGATTTCATCAAAAATAAACGGCTTATGAAGCCCTGCGACGAAAATGAAATTCACACATATCAACAGAGTTATTCACCAAAACCGCGGAGCGGATGACACGACACGTCGTGATGACAATCTACGATTGATGACGGCGAAGCCGATGACCGCGGAGCGGATGACACGACACTTCGTGATGACAATCTGCGATTGATGACCACTTCGTGGATGACGGCGAAGCCGATGACCGCGTAGCGGATGACACGACACTTCGTGATGACAATCTGCGATTGATGACCACTTCGTGGATGACGGCGAAGCCGATGACCGCGGAGCGGATGACACGACACGTCGTGATGACAATCTGCGATTGATGACCACTTCGTGGATGACGGCGAAGCCGATGACCGCGGAGCGGATGACGGCGAAGCCGATGACACCGAAGGTGATGACCGCGGAGCGGATGACAACTGCGTTGATGACAATCTTCGATTGATGGATGAGATGCTGTATTTTTGCAGCATGTATAAGCTTTTGATTAAACCATTCTTTTTTCTTTTTTCTCCAGAAAAGGCGCATTACTTGGCCATGGATTTATTGAAATTTTCTTCAAGAATTCCTGGAGGGAAAATGATTTTAAAATCAATTTTCAAAGCGAAAGAAAACAAGATTATCGTTGCTGGAATTGAATTTCCTAACAAGATTGGATTGGCTGCAGGGTTTGATAAAGATGCCCGTTGGATCGATGAGTTGGCATTGCTAGGATTCGGACATGTGGAAATAGGAACACTAATGCCGAAAGCACAGCCGGGAAATGATAAGCCGAGGTTGTTTAGACTTCCATTAGACAAAGGATTAATCAACCGCATGGGATTTAATAACGGTGGCGTTGAAGACGCGGCAGTGCGATTAAGAAAACGTAAATCGAAAATTATTGTTGGTGGGAATATTGGAAAGAATAAAATCACTCCGAATGAAGATGCATTAAGTGATTATTTAATTTGCTTGAATGCT
>CANIBZ010000107.1 GCA_947466425.1 Flavobacteriales bacterium | reverse complement strand
TATCAATTTTTAAAAATGTCAACTCACAAGGATCTATTGGATTCAATTTCGAAAGAGAAGTTGAAGTGACAAGTTGATAGTTTTCATTCATGGAAAGATTGGTTGAAAATTCAATTTCAACTCTTCGCTTGGTTTCGTTTCCACTTCCACAAGAAAAAGGAATACGCGGATGAACACAATTTCCCCAAACGCAACCGGTGCAATAGTTTCCTTCAATGCCATACCAAGCCTTGGTTCCAACGACGAATTTACTTCCAACAACATATCCGTTTAAGTTTTCGCGGAAGACATCGTACTTCGCTTGCGGACCATCGCATGCTCCGAAAGAAGCGAAATTCGGCCATTCCGGATTTCGAATAATAGGTGAGGAAGATTCATTCGCGAATTTTAAGATGGGGTCAATGGAAATGTTTACCGGAATATTGATGTGTGAAACGCCTTGTGGAGCTCCCGCAGGAATTTCTATTTCGGTCATTTCAGGCGTTGGGGCAGTTATTTTACACGATACCGCTGACATTACAACGAAAGCCAAAAGGAATGTGTGAAATGAAGTTGTTTTGGAAATCATAGGTTGAAGAAATTTCATTGCGAAATTACAAGTGATTTTACCTTATTTTCGTTTCAAATTATTAACTATGAAATCACTTCGACTTTTACTTGTTTTATCGCTGTTTGCTTTTTCCGGAAAAATCTTTTCTCAGGGAATGCCTATTTCTGTTATTGTATCAAACGCAGGTTGTTCCGTAACAGTAACTGGAACCTATGCAGATTCTATAACTGGGGCAGGGGGAACGTTTCAACTTTTTCCAGGGGATCCGTCAGGAAGCACTTTTGCAGGTACTTTGGCGTTGAACACATTGGGAACTAACTACATTGTTACTGTTTGTGCAACGGATTGTAATGGAGTTGTGGCTTGCGCTTCAGGTCCATTCGTTCTTGGTGCAGTAACGACTTTCAACATCGACATGGGCAATGGAGGCGGAGTTGTAGACATTGATGGAGATGGATTTAACAGCTCTGTCGATTGTAACGATAACGATGCAAGTATTAATGCGAACGCAACTGAGATATGCGATGGTGTTGACAATAACTGCGACGGTATTGTGGATGAAGGATGTTCAACAGGTGGATGTACATTAGACATTGTGCTTGTTCCAGATTCATTGGATAACAGTCCATTCGTTGTATACATCTACCTTGCGGGTCTTCCTGCCGGTGGAACTGTTGTATGGAATTTCGGTGACGGTGGAGTTGCAACTTCAACTTTCCCAACATGGGTTTACACAAACATTGGCACTTACACGGTTTGTGCAACGTACGCAGATCCTAGTGGTTGCACTGCAACAGATTGCGTTACTTTCACAGTGAACGCAGATGGTTCAACTACTCCAGGCGGAATTAACATGCAAGGCTTCACCTTGAATGTTGTTGGAACCATGCCAAGTCCAAATGCAGTTGCTGAAATATCTTCAGCAAATAATTTTACGATTTTCCCAAATCCAGTTTCTGAATCAGCTACCATTCAATGGAACGCTACAGCAACTGAGCAAGGAAGATTAGATATCTTCAATGCGCAAGGCCAGCTTGTATCTTCAGATCGTTACAACGTATCTGCAGGCGCTCAGCAAGTTCAATTGAACACACAATCACTTTCCGCTGGAATGTACATTGTTCGCAGTGTATCGAACGTAGGTGCTATTCGTCAAACGACATTTGTAAAGTAATTCGAAAGTTTTTATTTTATGTGGAAGGGTCGACCGTTGGTCGGCCCTTTTTGTTGGTTTTATGGTAGGAAGGAAATAAAAAGAAAAAAGTGGTAGCTTGAATTTTACTTTTAGTGCTAGTTTTGATCAATTCTAAATCTTTAATCGAATGAAAAAACTTTTATTCAGTTCCTTATTAATTTTTACTTCAATACAGGCTTATAGTCAAAGTAATTGGTACAATGTACATATGTCATTTACCAACTTGGCAAGTGACTTTTGTTCTGGAATGGTTAGTGAGATTTATTTTGTGGATACGACCAGTGGCTTTACGCAGACAATGGTTTCCCCAGTGGATAGTTCCGAATTTATTTATACAGACATCAATGGGTTTGTCGTTGATGAATTCAATTCTTACGTTAATAACATTACAATTAATTTTCACATTCCTGCAGATACAACCGTGAAAATACTTGTAGCGCTAACAGGGACTGGTCCGGGATGTGATTGCATATTTGACACATTATGGTGTCCTACAGTATCCTTAGGAGGAAGTGTTCAAGAATTATTGCTTGATTTGTATCAGTGGCCGGGCTTGTGGATTTGCCCGGGTCATGTGAACGATTTGACGATGAACACGGTTAAAACTTATCCTAATCCGGCTTCTAATACAATTTCAGTAAATAGTCCACTTAGCTCAGGATTCGTTAAGGTCTATTCTGAATCAGGAGTTTTAGTCTTACATAAAAGATTTTTCTCGCAGTCCTTCGATTTAGATATAAGCTCACTGAGCAAAGGTTCATATTTTGTTGAACTGTATTATTCGGACGGTACCTATACGGGTAGATTTATAAAGTAATTCTCATATTGTTGGTCAATAACATCCAAGTCTGTTCTCACAAGTTAATTATTACACTACAAACAAAAAGAGCCGCAGTTGCGGCTCTTTTAAGTATTGAAGTAGGGAAGGGGTTATGCTTCTTCTACTGGTGCATTTGCTCCGCGCTTCGCCATAATGTTGACTAAGTCTTCGCTGTTGCCCACTAACATTTTTTGGAATCGACGTCCACCAGTACCCGCAGGTATTGGGTGACCAACGATTACGTTTTCTTTCAATCCGTTCAAGAAGTCTGTTTTTCCTTGTACAGCTGCTTCATTCAATACTTTCGTAGTCTCTTGGAACGATGCTGCAGAGATCCATGAATCTGTTTGCAACGATGCTCTTGTGATACCTTGAAGAATAGGACGAGCGGTAGCTGTAATGGCTTCGCGAGATTCCATAACGGTGCGGTCTTTACGCTTCAACTCAGAGTTTTCAGTTCTGAATTGCAATGCTGTAATTACCTGACCTGCTAAGAATTTCTCAGAATCTCCCGGTTCAGTAACAACTACTTTGTCGAATAACAAATCGTTTTCATCAATGAATTCCGCTTTGTCTACAGTGCTTCCTTGTAAGAAACGCGTATCACCAGCATCAAGAATTTCAACTTTGCGCATCATTTGACGAACAATAACTTCGAAATGCTTGTCATTGATTTTCACACCTTGTAAACGGTATACCTCTTGAATTTCATTCACCAAGTATTCTTGAACTGCAGTTGGTCCTTGAAT
>CANIBZ010000106.1 GCA_947466425.1 Flavobacteriales bacterium | reverse complement strand
GTATCGAATTGAGTGAGATTGTATTTTTCAATCAGATCAATGAGGCTCTTTGCATAGGTTGGGCTTGTTGCATAGCCGCATTTCTTGAGACCTTGCGCCCACCCTTTGTAGTCTGTGATTTCCAACCCAAACAACTCTTGGTAACGCGGTTTCTTCAAAAACAAACTGTGGTCTTCGAAGGACTGATCCACCGATTTGTATTTACGAAAACACTCGTTCGGAGCGTCGTCATCTAAATGCATGGTGGCGCCGTTCCACGTATCGTGGCATTTTATTCCGAAATGATTATTGCCCTCTGAAGCCAATTTCGATTTCCCACTTCCACTTTCGAGGATACCTTGGGCTAACGTTATACTTGCCGGTATTCCATACTCACGCATTTGATCTTGCGCAATGGAAGAATATTTTTGGATGTAGGCGTCTGGAGACTGAGCAAAAATTGACGATTTAGAAAGAATGAAAAACAGAAAGAAAATCGGAAACAGGACTTTCCTAGTACTTCTTTCGTTTCTCTTCTCTTCCATTCTCCGCATAGAAAATCCATTCGCCAGTTTCCTTTCCGTCTTCATATTCTCCTTCAATTCTAATTTTTCCGTTTTCATACCAAGCCTTGTATTCACCATCTAATACTCCGTTATCATACGAATTCAAACTCCACTTATTTCCATTTTCATGAAAGGTATAACATTCACCATGACGCTTTGAATCCTTATAACGCAGTTCAGTATAACATTGCTGCGAGTTTGGATAGAATGAGCGTTCTCCTATTTTATTGTTCGTTCCTTTTTCAAAATAAAAGACAACTCTTTTTCCGTCAGGGGTTGAACCAACATCTCTAGCATCGGCATCCTCTAACGCAGGGGTACACGAAGCAAACACAACAACAAAAAGTGTAAGTATCCAAATTGCTTTTTTCATACTTCTATTTTTTACGTTCAATGGTGTAATTTACCAATAATCGAAGGGATTCGCGAGCAGGAGACTCTTCGAATTGATTCAAGATACCCAACGCTCTATCGCGGAATTCGTGCATCTTTTCTGTGGCGTATTTTATTCCTCCCAACTGCACCACTTGTGCCATAAGCTCTTCAACTTTCACTTTATCCGTATTGAATTTTCGAACGGTTCGAATCAATTTCTTCGCGGTATCACGATCTACTTTGGCTAAAACATGTATAAGAGGAAGAGTTAGTTTTCGTTCCTGAATGTCAATTCCCACGGGCTTTCCAATGGTATCAGTTGTTCCGTAATCGAACAAATCGTCTTTAATTTGAAAGGCCATTCCAACATACTCTCCGAACAAAGCTAGTTGCTTCACTTGCTCATCTGTAGCAGATGTTGAAGCCGCTCCGCTTTCGCAGCACGCTGAAATAAGTGAAGCGGTTTTCTGACGAATGATGTCGTAGTAGACTTCTTCTGTAATATCGAGTTTGCGTGATTTTTCTTGTTGAAGCAATTCTCCTTCTGCCATATCTCTCACGGCTTTGCTCATGATTCCCAAAAGACGAAACTGTTGTGTTTTCACACTCAATGAAAGACCTCTAGATAACAAATAATCTCCAACTAAAACGGCTATCTTGTTTTTCCAAAGTGCGTTAATGCTGAAGAATCCGCGACGCATCTGCGCGTCGTCTACCACGTCGTCGTGCACGAGTGTTGCGGTGTGCAGCAGTTCAATCATGGTTGCTGCTACGAATGTGGGCTCTTCTGGTTTTTCAAAAAGCTTTGCAGATAAGAAAACAAACAGCGGGCGCATTTGCTTCCCTTTTCTTTTCACAATGTAATTGGTAACCTTGTCCAACAAGCGATGCTCGCTTTTCATCTGTTCTTTGAAGAACGATTCAAACGCATTCATTTCACCTTCAACAGGCGCTTGTATTTGGGATAGTGCTGACACAGTGGCAAATGTATAACAAGATTCTTGCGAAAGATGTTGAACAAGATGCCGGAGGCAAGATACTTCGTAAGATGCTTGCGAAAGATGTTGAACAAGATGCGAAGCAAGATGCCGATGGCAAGATTCTGACGAAATATGCTTCGCAAGTATAGCGACTAGCCGAAGGCTTCTTTTGCAAAATCTTGTGAAACATCTTACATAGTACCTTTCATCAGAACACCCCTGTTAAAAAACATTTCTTCCAAAGGAAATATGAATAAAGAAATCGTGTTGTTTTGTAATATGAGAATGTCTGTCTTCGCAATATTGTTTTTCGCTAGCGCCTTGTCATTCGGACAGCGCAGAACAACCTTGAACACGCTTTTCTACGAGCGTACTTCTTATATGCCTAAGGGACTTATTGTATCCATTGGACCCACCATTACTTATGGAAAAAGATGGAACGCCACAGATACGATTGCTTCTCCAGATTTTTCAGCTGGAACGTATAAGGCAAGGCCGCGGTTGGGCTGGACAGCGGACATAGGAAAATACTGGATTACCGACAGGCTCATATTCTTGAACAGATTCGATTTGAATGTTCACTATGTTCGATTCAACGGATCGGAGAAATTCAACGGTGAAGATGCCTTCGGACAGTCGATTTATGAGAAGCGCATCTTTCATGAAAATAGATTTGGACTTACTTTTTCAACCAGTAATATTACTCCGTTTGGAAAAGGAAAATGGATTCAAAATGAATTTGGAATTTTTGCCGACTATGCCTACAAGCGTTCCACGTGCGGTGAATACTATGCGCTTCCGAGAGCTTACTCTGAAAAAATTCGTTCACAAGTATATTACGGATTGGGCTATGGAATGGCCGTGAACGATGGACTCTATGCGACTTTCGAGGCAGAGGTGCCGGTGCTTCAAATTTTCCCAAATACCTTGGGCGACATTCGTATGAATTATTTTCATTCCCACTATTGCCCCATTGTTTTCAAAGCGTCGTTGCTTTTCGGAAAACATAAGCCGGAGAAATCCTGCGACGCTATTAAAAAAGGGCCTAGCGATGTTAGCACCGACAAACCAGGCAAACACCACGGTGGTGATCTCTTCGGTCCGGATGTTAAGAGGAAAAGGAAGAGGAAGTAGTTACTTAGGTGCTTTGCAAGGTGTTTAACAAGGTGCTGCGCAAGCTTTATCTTCCGAAGGACCTTTCGCAGAACCTTGCAACGCATCTTCTGTAAGACCTTTCGCAGAACCTTGCAACGCATCTTCTGTAAGACCTTTCGCAGAACCTTGCAACGCATCTTCTGTAAGACCTTTCGCAGAACCTTGCAAAACATTTGCATCAACTCCCCTAAATGTACTATTTTTGCAGCCCGAACGGCTTCTATTTAGATTTTTTCTAAATAGGTCGATTTTGGTGAAACAAGTTGAACGTATTGTTGTTAAACGTAGGCATATGATAAAAATTACAGAAAGCGCGAAAG
>CANIBZ010000105.1 GCA_947466425.1 Flavobacteriales bacterium | reverse complement strand
GTATAGAACCGCACACCCACATCCTGAATATCGAAAACAATAACATCCACGTTGGATAGCATTTCTGCAGTGGGTCTTGTATGACTTCCATACAAAGAAAAAATAGGAAGTTTTGTTTTCTTGTCGAAACCGTTGCTCACGTGATCTCCGTTTCCGGCTTCACCTCTGAACCCGTGCTCAGGTGCAAATATTTTCACCACTTGAATTCCGCTAGCCAAAAGCGTGTCAACAAGATGCACATTACCAATAACACTGGTTTGGTTGGCCACTACAGCCACCCGTTTGTTTTTTAATAAAGAGAAATAATTCTCGGTTTGTGAAGCACCCGAATTTTGTGCGAATACAGAGAATGCATTCAATATAAAAAGCAAGCACAAGAACAAAGGGATACGAATGTGTTTCATGAGCACACAAATTTTGTAAATTCTTAACCAAAATCGAACCGAAATAAATGAAGTTAGTAACTTTCCAATGTCGAAGTCCTAACTTTGAGCCGCAATGAAATCTTTTAAGCTAGCATCCTTCTTGGCTTTTCGCATGCTTCGAGCACGCGACAACGGGCGTATTTCGAAGCCCATTGTTCGTATTGCTATGTGGGGCGTGGCTATAGGAATTGCGCTTATGATACTTGCATTGGCCGTTGTGAAAGGATTTCAATCGGAGGTGAGACAAAAGGTAATCGGTTTTGGCGGGCACTTTCAAATCGTTTCCAATGGAGATAATGCTGCGCAAGAATCGGTGCCGTTGCTTTACGATAAAAATTTAATTGGGGATCTAAAGAAAATTTCTGGCATAAAAAACGTCAGCGTCTATGCGCAAAAGCCCGCCATTGTAGAATCGAAAACCGGACTGTCAGGCGTTATTGCGAAAGGAATAGAAGAACAATACGACACCACCTTTCTGCATAGCGTGCTAACGCAAGGACGTGTTATGCAGTTGAACTGCAAGGCCGATACGCTTCCTGTTGCTGAAATTGTTTTATCGGAACATATTGCAAATCGCCTTTCACTTCAGCTCGGGCAAAAGTTGAGTTTGTATATCGTGAACACGGAAGACGATATTCAGCAACAAAATTTCACATTGGTTGGAACCTACAAAACGGAATTGGAAGAGTATGATGAAAAATTTATTTTTGTTCATCTTGCTTACCTGCAGCAGTTCGGCGGATGGGGACTTCAAGGGCAAATTGTAGTAGACACCGCAACTGTTCCGCTGCTTACATTCATTTCACCTGTTGGCTTCGGAAACAACGGAGAATTTAAACAACATTGGTTAGACGGCACGCCGGCCACCGAACCTTTTTGGTATTCAAGTTTCATAGATACCACGTTCGGATTAATTACAACCGCACCTTATCAAATACCAGACACCACCTACGTTCATTTAACCTTTCCTCCTCACGGAGAAAATGAATTTGTCACTCCCAGATGGACTTACTCCAACCTTCGCGGCAGTGAAGTCAATTACATTGGTGGATATGAAGTTCAGGTTGAAAATTTCGAAGCGCTTGAACGTGTTCGAGATCCTTTGTGGGAAGCTATTCCATACGACTTGTTCGTCATTCCACTCACCGATCGCAATCCGGAAATATTTGCTTGGTTGGAAATGCTCGATGTGAATGTGATCATTATTGTTGTGCTTATGGTGGTGCTTTCCATTGTGAACATGACCTCGGCATTGCTCATTCTAATTTTGGAAAGACAATCGTTTATTGGAACATTAAAATCCATGGGATTACCGAATCCGATTTTACTTCGTGTGTTCTTATGGCACGCAGCTCACATCATCGGAAAGGGAGTTTTAATTGGAAATATTTTAGGTGTTGGCCTAGCGCTATTTCAGAAATACACAGGAGTGTTTAAGTTAGACCCAACCAATTATTATGTTTCTGAAATTCCCATACTCATGAATCCCATGGAAATAATTGTTCTCAATGCAATCACGCTTTGCGTTTGTGTATTGGCCATGATTCTTCCATCGCTATACGTTTCAACGTTTCGGCCAGCGGAGTCGATTCGAAAAAATTAAATCTCTAACCTACCTTCGCAACATGAAGTATCACGAAAACATTCT
This sequence comes from Flavobacteriales bacterium, assembly GCA_947466425.1. Classification (GTDB taxonomy): domain Bacteria; phylum Bacteroidota; class Bacteroidia; order Flavobacteriales_D; family Sanyastnellaceae; genus CAIZGX01. The sequence goes on along the minus strand of CANIBZ010000105.1, from coordinate 1,307 downwards.
TGGAACCATTGGCAACACGCCTATGGTGAAACTAAATACCATTGTAAAAGACATTCCGGCTTTGGTTTTAGCCAAAGTTGAAACCTTCAATCCGGGTAACTCTATTAAAGACCGCATGGCTTTGAAGATGATTGAAGATGCTGAAAAAGATGGAAGGCTAAAACCAGGTGGAACCATTATTGAAGGAACTTCAGGCAACACCGGAATGGGTTTGGCCATTGCGGCTATAATGAAAGGATACAAGTGTATTTTCACAAGTACCGACAAACAGAGTAAAGAAAAGTTCGATGCGCTTCGTGCGTTAGGGGCGGAAGTTATTGTTTGTCCGACTGATGTTGATCCGGAAGATCCTCGCTCCTACTACAGCGTTTCTTCCCGTCTTGAAAAAGAAACGCCAAATTCTTGGAAGCCGAATCAGTACGACAATCCGAGCAATGCGCAAGCGCACTACGAATCTACGGGTCCAGAGATTTGGGATCAGACAGACGGTAAGATTACGCACCTCGTTGTTGGTGTTGGAACAGGCGGAACCATCTCTGGAACAGCGCGTTTCTTGAAAGAAAAAAATCCGAATATTCAAGTACTTGGAATTGATACGTACGGTTCAATATTCAAACAATACAAAGAAACCGGAAGCTACAGTAAGGATGAAATTTACACCTATGTAACCGAGGGTATTGGTGAAGATTTCCTTCCTGAAAATGTTGACTTCAACCTTATTGATCATTTCGAAAAAGTAACCGACAAAGACGCTGCGATTTACACGCGTAAAATAGCGAAAGAAGAAGGAATCTTTGCTGGAAACAGCGCCGGATCAGCCATGGCTGGTGTTATTCAAATGAAAGATAGATTCAAAGAAGGAGATGTGGTAGTGGTTATTTTCCACGATCACGGCACCCGTTACTTAGGCAAGATGTTCAACGACGATTGGATGAAATCTAAGGGTTGGTTATAAACCCTTCGTTTTACTTCTTGGCGTGGGTTTTAATGACGTTTGAAATAATTTCAACGCATTGCATAATCTCTGCTTCGGTAATGCACAATGGGGGAGCAAAACGAATAATGTTTCCGTGAGTGGGTTTTGCTAAGAGACCGTTCTTCGCAAGGTCAACGCAAATGTCCCAAGCCGCATGGCTGTCTTCGTGATCATCGATCACAACAGCGTTCAACAATCCCTTTCCGCGAACAAGGGTAACCAATGAAACTTCACTTTGAAGCTTTCTCATTTCGCTTCTGAATAATTCTCCTAAGCGCTCTGAATTTTCTGCCATTTTCTCATCGCGAAGAACTTCTAACGCGGCAGTAGC
>CANIBZ010000104.1 GCA_947466425.1 Flavobacteriales bacterium | reverse complement strand
TTTCCAAAGCATCTTAAAATACTGGGTGTTTTAGGGGAGAATATTAAATTGGCTCGTAAAAGAAGGAAGCTCACAACTATCGAAGTTTCTGAACGCGCTGGAATAGATAGAACCACACTTTATCAAATTGAAAAGGGGAGCCCTCGCGTTTCAATGGGCGCGTATTTTAATGTGCTGCGCGTTTTTGGTTTGCAAGATGATTTTTTGAAATTGGCTGCAGAAGACAAGCAGGGAAGAGACATCCAAGATTTAGAACTTTTGGGAGGGAAATAAAATGGCAACAAGTAAAATAGATATTCTGGTTTACGGAGACTGGTTGCATTTAGGCGGGCCGAAGTTAATAGGAACGTTAGCTTGCTGATATGATTATTCAAGAAAAAAGCTTCTCGTGTCTTCTTCTTAAAAGTTCTGTGTATTCCTCCTTCATTTCCTCCGAAAGAAAACTTCGTTCAACACACGCAATCCATTCAGGAAGAATGGCTTCAAATCTATTGTATATCGATGCTAGAGACTTTTCATTGATTTGAAGAGAGGCAGCGAACACATCGAAGTCGAGGCGCTTCAAACGACTTTTCTTTCCGTTCATCGTTAAGGCCGATTCTTCCTTGTCTTCGGGCATTACTATGGCCGTGTTAACTAAATCATAAGCAGGTGAAAGTTCAAATTCGCCAAGAGAATTTTCAATCAAAGAGAAATTCTTCAAATGCATATCGGCATTGCCAGTGAGATAGCAAAAGAGAACCAATTCGAAAAGTCGTTGCGATTCAAATCCTTTGTTGAACGTGAAAGAACGCATCAGTTTTCCAACCTTTTCTATCGAACCACGGTATTTATGCTCGGTGAGATTTTCGCTGAGTTGACAAAAATCTTCTACAGCAATTTTCCCGTTTTTACTTCTGTCGAAACGTTGAGTGATATAGGCCAATTCACCCGATTTTAATCTGATTAAAGCATGCTTCGCTGTTTTAATTTTTATCAATTCGGCCAAGTGCATGGTTAGATCTTCGTTTTCAGGAAGCTCTTTGAAATGAGTCGATGGCGGTTTCAAAATGTAGTCTCCGTGGAGCCCTACTATGGTTAAGCGCGAAGGTTCGTTTCTGTGTTTTTCAACGTTAATAGAAAGCTTAGCCTGAACACCAGTAACAGCTTTACTTTTTAATATGTTCTGCCGAGCCATTTCTTCCAAGTCATTCAAGTCGAAATGGATTTCAGGCAATTGAAGCGAATTGAATAATTTTTTAGTGCACCCCGCATGGAAGTCGACTTGACCTTTCTCCAATGGCGAATAACAATAAAGACACTTGCTCATGTTTCCATTTCTTTAGCGATGACTGAAACACAACCTATACAATCTTTACATAAGGTTAACAGAAGTCCAAATCGATCGTTTGGTTTTATCTTCCAATTACTAACCGCAATCGTTAAAAGCCAGCCCTCGGGTATTAATCCATCGAAAAATGGAAATAGTACTGTGCTTGTATAGGCTTTCTGTTGCAAGGGCATTGTCAAACTAACAGGCTTGGATAGTGTATTTGATAAATACTCTTCCGTGTACTGAAATTCAAATCCGTCGTCGGTCTCTTGAATAATACCGGCAAATTCATTCTTGTAAAAAACACTTCCTTCTCTCATGATTCGGATTTTTGAATGACACCCAATTCACTTCCAAATAGAGATAAGACTTGATTCACTTTATCGAGCTGAACGGTCTGCTTTCCTTGTTCTAACTCGCGGACAAAACGAAGTCCAACCCCTGCACGTTCAGCCATTTCAGGCTGGGTAAGCTTGAGTTGCTTCCTTTTTTCTTTGATGAAAATTCCGATACTTGCGCTCATGTGTATACCCTTTAGGGTGCGAAAATACAAAATTTATTCAAAAGTATACCTTAAAGGGTATAATATCTTTTGAGTTGTTTGAATTGTCCCCGTAAGGGTATAGAAGTTCCTGTTTAACAAACTCCAATCAAATTCTCATTACATTTAGACATGAGATATTTGGCCCTTTTCCTCTTATTACCATTTGCTTCTTTCGGACAGCAAACCATCAACGAAACAATGATTCATGATGGAATAACACGCAGTTATACCATTTATGTACCGGCAAGTTATACACCCGGTACACCAGCACCCATGGTGTTGAATTTTCATGGATATACCAGCTCTGCGTTTGAACAATTGTATTACGGTGATTTCCGTGCAATAGCCGATACAGCTGGATTTCTACTCGTGGTTCCAAACGGAACGCTCGATGCAACAGGCACCTCTTATTGGAATTCAGGGTGGGGTGGAACAGTCGACGATATTGGTTTCACGAGCGCCTTAATTGATGTGATGGCAGCTTCATATTCTGTGAATTTAGATCGTGTATACAGCACAGGCATGTCAAATGGCGGATTCATGAGTTACACACTTGCTTGCTCATTGAGCAACCGCATTGCAGCCATTGCCTCTGTCACCGGTTCAATGAATGTAGGTCAAGATCAAACCTGCAATGCCTTGCACCCAACTCCGGTTATGGAAATACACGGTACAGCCGACACCACTGTTCCATACGATGGGCAAACGTTTATGGAAGCCATTCCAAACGTGTTGTCGTATTGGGTTAATTTCAACAATTGCAATGCAACTCCGGTAGTTACCGATGTTCCAAATACGAATCTAACAGACGGTTGCACAGCCGTTCATTACTTTTACGATGGAGGCGCCAATGGCGTTGATGTTGAACATTACAAGATCATTGATGGCGGACATACCTGGCCGGGTTCAATATTTACAATTGGTGTCACGAACAACGACTTCATTGCTTCAAAAAAAATATGGCAGTTCTTCTTGCAATACGACATCAACGGAAGAATTCAAGCAAACTCAGTTGCCGATTTGAATGCCGAGGAGATTTCGATTTACCCAAATCCAACAACCGATAAAATAGCGATTCAAGGGTTTTCTCAAAAGCTAACGGCTGCAAATTGCAGTCTGTTTTCTGTGGAAGGAAAACAGTTCAGCATTGCTGTTCTTGAGAACAATACTCTTGATACAAGCAATCTGAAAAGCGGAGTGTACTTTGTGCGTATCGCAACCCAAGAGGGAAGTTCTACTTTTCAGTTTGTAAAAATGTAATCCCCTGTTTTTAAGGGAGACGAGTTATTTGCCAGACCCTAACATTAATCCAATATTAAAACTTGGAGATCCCACGTATGCGATGTCATACTGTTTGGGTGTTTCTCTCTGTTCAACGGTTTTCACTCCATTGTGGTAAGAGGTTACGGTAGAAATACCCCCACCTTCTGAACTAGCAATGCCTATGTTTTTAGACGAGTCTTTTGAAAAGGGTTTGTCGCATTCGATTTCCGTCCAAGTTTGAGCGCTAATTGTAAAACAATTCTGCAGGTTTTGTTTCGATAGAAAATTCTTTAAAAAGCCAGAAACTCCACTTCCGTAATTGTTGGCGTAATAAGCCGAAGCTCCAATTTTAAAAAATGGGTTCG
>CANIBZ010000103.1 GCA_947466425.1 Flavobacteriales bacterium | reverse complement strand
TTCGCTTGTCAATATCAATTGCAAGGTTCAGGAAACTGGATACTCATAGAAAATATTAATGCAACCAATGTGATATTAACGGGTCTGCTTGCTTGTACAACCTACGAAGTGCAATTGGCCTCTGTTTGCGGCGGAGTGCAAGGTGCCTGGACAAGTTCATTTCTTTTCACAACGGAAGGATGTTGTGTAAACCCGAACGCTTATTCGGTTCCTAATGCACAAGGTGCAACAACGGCATCTGTAGCATGGGACAATGTCTTTGCTGCGCAAGGTTATAGCATTCAATTAACAGGACCAAATGGAACTACCATTTTCGAATCTATTGAACCAAATTATCTGTTTACCGGATTAGACTCTTGCACCACCTACACCATTCAAGTGACTTCTGTTTGTGTGAATCCTGAAAATCCGATTACACCATTCGATTTTTCAACTACGGGTTGTGGTTCCTGCACCGACATTGTTTATTGCGATGCAAACGGTGGCGATGCGACTGCTGAATTTATTAGCGCAGTTTCGGTTGGCACTTTCACAAACACAAACACAACGAACGCAAATTATACCGACTATACAAACTTGAGCACATTCACGCTTGTTGGAGGAAATACCTATCCGATAACACTTACTCCAGGATTTGCAGCAGGCGCCTACAGCGAATATTTCAAAGTGTGGATCGACTACAATGCGAACGGAACATTTGACGAGCCCATGGAATTGGCCTTTGACGCAGGCAGCGGATCTCAAGCGGCAGTAACCGGCACCATAACGGTTCCTATAAATTTAGCCATTTCACCTGGCAGCACCCGCATGCGTGTGGGCATGTCTTATGTTGGAACATTCGGTGCAGGAACACCGCCTTCCGCCTGTGGAGCTTACGGATACGGTGAAGTGGAAGATTATTGTGTTACAATTCAATGGTCCGACGCTGTTGAAACCATTGCAGCTCCCATGAATTTGCAAGTTTATCCAAACCCCGCAAAAGAAACCATTCAACTCAACCTTCCTTCCAACATTCAAAGATTTCAATTGAGAATTTTATCGAATGATGGGAAATGTGTAAAGCAAATGACCACTGATTCGCGTTCCATTTCTGTGAGTGACCTAGCAGCTGGATATTACATTGTTGAAGTCGTTTCAGAAAGCGGAATTGCTCGAACAAAAATTTGTGTTGAATAAGCAAACCAATTGACAAAATAAATTGTCTACTAAAAAATGAATCGTAAACTACTCCTAACTTTTTGCACTTGGCTCATTGCTGTCGCGGCTTGGGCTACGCACAATCGTGCGGGAGAAATCGTTTACGAGCATATTTCTGGATACACGTATAAAGTAACTATCAACACCGTCACGAAAGCTAGCTCCTTTGCAGCTGACCGTCCGTTTTTAAAAATACGTTGGGGCGATGAACCGTCTGGTACTACCGAAAATCAACTCGACAGTCTCGAACGCTCTCAATCAGTGATTTTAAGTTCCGGCGATGCGAAAAGAAATCAATATGTTGGATACCACACCTACAGCGGTCCGGGAGTTTATTATCTCGTGATGGAAGACCCCAATCGAAACGATGGGGTAATCAATATTCTGAATTCCGTGAACCAAGTCTTCACTATTCAAACCATGCTTGTCATCTCACCAGCAACCGGACATAACAATTCAGTTCAGCTATTGAAATTGCCCATTGAGGATGCTTGTCTCAATCAGCCGTGGATACACAACCCCGTTGCGTTTGATCCAGATGGAGACTCTTTGGTTTATTCGTTAGTTCCATGTATGGGTGCAGGAGCTGAACCCTTACCCGGTTGGCTACTTCCCGATGCGAGCACTGTAAATGGGTCTGACGTTTTTAGCATTAATGCTTCAACTGGCGATGTCACTTGGGTAGTTCCGCCATTGGCCGGAGAATTCAACATTGCCATTAAAATTGAAGAATTCAGAAACGGAATTTTGGTCGGATATGTCATCCGCGACATGCAGATAACGGTTATAACATGCAACAACCAACCCCCTATCATTGCTCCACTTCCCGATTATTGCGTAGAAGCAGGAAGCACGATTCAATTCGATGTAAACGCCAGTGATCCGAACGGAAATGTGGTTTTAATAACTGCATTTGGTGGACCACTAACAAACGTTGTGCATGAAGCAGAATTCAATTCATTCACTGATACTTTTTATTGGAATCCGGAATGCGATGAAGTTCGCGCAGCCCCTTACACCGTTAGCTTTGAAGCATTAGATAACGGCTTTGTTCCCTTAGCAGACATTGAATCTGTGAATATCACGGTGGTGGCCCCAAAGGTTCAAAATGTTCAAGCCAATGCTGTGGGTTCTACCGTTGGAATCTCTTGGAATCCGTCGCCCTGTCTCAGTTCTTTTTCAAACTACGAATTGGCAAACGTTCGTTACTTCATTTACAGAAGACAAAACGGTTACAATTTCAACCCTTCCGATTGTGAAGTTGGAATGCCCGCCTATACTGGATTCGTATATATCGGACAAACGCTTGGCGCGAACAGTAACTACTATCAGGACAACGCTCCCGGATTTGGTGTTCCTTTTTGCTACCGCATTGTAACCGTATGGCCAGACGGCGCATTGAGTTACGCCAGCGACGAGGCCTGTGTTCAAATAAAAAAGGACATTCCGGTCATTACAAAAGTGAGTATTGAAACAACAGATATTTCTGTTGGAAGTGATACCGTTTGGTGGTCGCCTCCTTCACAGCTCGACACGCTCGCTTTTCTTCCTCCTTACCACTACGAATTGGAATTCGACAACAACGGAACTTGGCAAACCATTTTCGCTTCCAATCCGTTTAACATCCTAAACACAGGAGATACGATTTACTATCACTCGAATATCGACACCTTCACCGCATTAAAAAAATACCGTGTTAAATTTTACTCGAATGAAGATGTAGTGGGATATTCTTCGAGCGCTACTTCGCCGTGGCTTGTTGCAACCCCTATGGACAATGCCATTCAGCTGAATTTACAAGGACAATTCCCGTGGATCAATTCTCGCTATTTCATTTATCGGAAGGCACCCGGAGAATTAATTTATTCTTTGTTGAATGAAACAACCGCACCGCAATACCTCGACACCGGCTTGGTAAACAATGCAAATTATTGTTACAAGATTTTAACGCTCGGTTCTTACGGTGCGCCGAATGTTCCTGATTCTTTGTACAACTTCAGTCAAGAAATTTGCGCAAGTCCTTATGACTCAACCGCACCTTGCGCGCCGCTCATTTCACAAATAAACAATTGTGAAATTCCTTCGCTTCAAATTTCATGGAACAACATAAATCCTTCTTGCTCGCAAGACATTACCGCTTACAATATCTATTACGCCCTAACAGATACAAGTGAATACACTGTACTTGGAACACTGAACGGGGTAAACAGTACCGAATTCGAATTCCTCCACCCAAACGGGTGGCAAAGCATAGCCGGATGTTTCTACATCACAGCATTGGACTCGCTGAATTTATGGCCAGACGG
>CANIBZ010000102.1 GCA_947466425.1 Flavobacteriales bacterium | reverse complement strand
GATCTTTGGAATTATTAGAATTTAAGTTTTGAATTTGAACCCCTCGGTTTATCCGAGGGGTTTGTTTTTTTATAATGGAATGATTACAGTAGGGAATTTAAGTGTGCATTTTGGCTCGAGAGAGTTGTTTTCGAAAATTGGATATTTCATAGGTCCACGAGAACGAATAGGTTTAGTGGGAAAGAATGGAGCAGGGAAATCGACCATGCTAAAAATTTTAGCCGGAATTCAAAAACCAACCGAAGGAACTATTTCTTTAGCCAGAGGAACAACGATCGGATATCTTCCGCAAGAGATGGTGCACTCAGAAGATGCTTCGGTATATGAAGAGGCACAAGGTGCCTTCCGTGAATTGCAAGTGATGAAGGCACGTATGGATGAGCTCGGCGATTTAATTGCCAATCATTCCGATTATACTTCTGACGATTATGCAAATTTAATAGATGAGATAGAAGCGGTATCGCATCGCTTATCTCTACTCGATGTTGGAAGTACCGACGAAAAGATAGAACGCGTTTTAAAAGGACTGGGTTTCTCGTCGAAAGATTTGAAGCGGCCTATGCGTGAATTTAGCGGTGGTTGGAAAATGCGCGTGGAGTTGGGCAAACTACTCTTAGAGAATCCCGATTTGCTTTTGCTCGATGAGCCAACCAATCACCTAGACATAGAAAGTATTGAATGGTTGGAGGAATTCCTAGTTGAATACCCTGGTGCCATCGTGCTTATTTCGCACGATAGAACCTTCTTAGATAATGTCACGAAACGTACCATTGAAATTTCTAAATCGAAATTGTACGATTATAAGTTTTCGTATTCCAAATACATTGTTCAACGTGAATCAGAGGTGGAGCGTCAAGAAAACGCCGCAAAGAACCAGCAGAAGTATATTGAAGACACCAAGAAGTTAATTGATAAATTCCGCGCGAAAAAAGACAAGGCAGCATTCGCACAAACATTGATTCGGAAGCTCGATAAGTTAGAGAAAATTGAGGTTGATGATATAGATGGAACGAAGGTTCGAATTGCTTTCCCGCCTTCGCCACATTCGGGTAAGGTTATCTTGGAAGGATTCGATGTGGGTAAGTCTTACGGGGATTTACATCTTTTTTCTAAGGTGAATTTTCAGATTGTTCGTGGTGAAAAAGTTGCACTTATAGGAAAGAATGGAGTAGGAAAGAGCTCGATGCTTCGTATGATCATGAATCAAGAGGCCTTTGACGGGGAATTGAAGATTGGTTATAGCGTTGAAGTCGGTTACTACGCACAGAACCAAAGCGATATTTTAGATGGAGAAAAAACAGTTTTCCAAACCATAGACGATGAAGCGGTTGGCGAGATTCGAAAAGGTGTACGCGGGTTGTTGGGAGCATTCTTGTTCAGTGGCGATGATATTGATAAAAAGGTTAAGGTGTTATCTGGAGGAGAAAAAGCACGTTTAGCATTTTGTAAGCTGCTGCTTCAACCCTACAATTTCTTGGTTCTTGATGAGCCTACCAATCACTTGGATTTAGCCTCTAAGGAAGTTTTGAAAAATGCAATCGCGAAATACGATGGGACCGTTTTGTTGGTTTCTCACGACAGGGATTTCTTAGATGGGTTAACCCAAAAAGTATTTGAAATTCAGGCCGATAGAATGGTTGTTTTCCCTGGTGATGTGAAGGAATTTTTACGCGATAAAAAAGCGACGAGTATTGCACTTTATGAGAATGAGAAAGTAGCGAAACAACAAGAGAAAATTCAGAAGGAAGAGATTGTTGTTGAACTTAAGCCGGCCGTGAAGATTGATAAAACGAAGGAGAAAGAGATAAAGAAAGTGGAAGGAGATATTGAAAAAAAGGAAGCTCAAATGGCTGAATTGGAAAATGAAATGTCAACCATGGATTATTCCAACCTTGATCTCGTGAATTCACAAAATACCAAGTACGAGCAACTGAAAAAGGAGCTTGAAGCTCTTATGGAAAAATGGGAAAATCTTGCCGCGGAATAATTACTTTCCGTGACAAGATTTGTATTTCTTTCCTGAACCGCATGGGCACGGTTCGTTACGATTAATTTTCGGGTCTGCAACAACAGGTTCACTGCGTTGTTGTGAAATTCGTTCGCCAGCTTCTTGGGCTTGACTTGCATGTTGATTCAAGTTTCCAGAATCTGCTTTCATTGTTTGTGTTCGCACAACTTCGCGCTGAGGCGCTTGATTGACTTGGCTTCCAGAAGGAAGTTGACAGGTCAATAAGAAGTTTGCAATTTCAGCATTCGTCTTCGTAATCATCATTCGGAACAAATCGAAACTCTCTTTTTTGTAAATCAACAAAGGATCTTTTTGCTCATGAGCAGCGAACTGCACATTACTTCTTAAGTCGTCCATGGCACGAAGATGCTCTTTCCAGTTTTGATCGATAATGGCCAACGTAATTCCTTTTTCAAGGGCGCTAATCATTTCTTTTCCACCAGAAGAATGGGCTCTTTCTAAATTAACAGCAACTTGAATTCCTTTCAAGCCGTTGTTGAATGGAATGGCAATGTTCTGATAACCTTGTGAATTGGTGCGGTACACATTTTCAATCACAGGGAAAGCCTCTTCAGCAAGACTATCAATTCGTGAAGTGTATGCCGTTAAAACAGCTTCGTAAGTTGCATGAATCACATTCATTTCATTTTCTTGAATGAACTGATCATGTGTCACGGGTGCTTCAATACCGAAATAACGCAACAATTCAATTTTGTAGGCGTCGTAGTTTTTCGCACTGTGGGCATACGAAACAGCTGCTTGAGCTAAGTCGTATAGCATATTGTCGATATCAAGCTTCAAGCGCTCCCCAAACAAAGCGTGCCTTCTGCGTTTGTAGATAACCTCACGCTGAGCATTCATCACGTCATCGAATTCCAACAAACGTTTGCGAATACCGAAGTTATTTTCTTCAACTTTTTTCTGAGCTCTTTCAATGGAACTGGTAATCATTGAATGCTGAATAACCTCACCTTCCTTCAGCCCAAGTCTGTCCATCATTTTAGCAATACGATCGCTTCCAAATAAACGCATCAAATCATCTTCCAATGCAACATAGAAAGAAGAAGATCCTGGATCTCCTTGACGACCCGAGCGTCCGCGCAACTGGCGGTCGACACGACGAGAGTCGTGACGCTCCGTTCCAATAATGGCTAATCCTCCCGAATCTTTAACCCCTTCTCCAAGTTTAATGTCGGTACCACGACCAGCCATGTTTGTTGCAATAGTAACAGTTCCTGCTTTTCCCGCAAGAGATACAATTTCCGCTTCTTTTTGGTGAAGTTTCGCGTTCAATACTTGGTGGTCAATTCCGCGCTGACGAAGCATTCTGCTTAGTACTTCAGATACTTCAACGGTGGTAGTACCTACCAAGACGGGTCTTCCCGCTTCACGCAGCTCTGCAATTTCTTCAATTACAGCATTGTATTTTTCTCTCTTCGTTTTGTAAATTTTATCGTCCTGGTCCTTTCTAGAAATAGCACGGTGCGTTGGGATAATCATAACATCTAGCTTGTAGATGTCCCACAATTCTCCTGCTTCTGTTTCTGCCGTTCCTGTCATACCCGCAAGTTTGTGGTACATGCGGAAGTAATTCTGTAAGGTAACAGTAGCGTAGGTTTGTGTAGCTGCTTC
>CANIBZ010000101.1 GCA_947466425.1 Flavobacteriales bacterium | reverse complement strand
CCATCATTCACTGTTGCAATAATCGAATAATTGCAGGCGGTGGGAATTGTGCAGCCATTCACAACACAGGATCCGTCGTACCAATTCGCATTTGGATTATAATTCGAGGAAGATGAATAAATGCAACCCGCTATATCGCATGATCCGTCATCAATTGTAGCTGCGGGTAAATAATTAATCGCAAGGGGGTTTGTACAGCCCGGTGTTTGTGCCGCAGTAAATAAGTTCATTCGTACCACGGGCATTTTAGCCATGAAGAAGAGCCCGTTGTTTTCGGGGTAGCGAACAAAACTTGTTTGGTCAATGGCGGTTCCGCTTCGGCATACTTTGAATGCTTGGGTGCCGACGGTGTTTCCAACCATTACAATATAAACGCTATCGGCGTACAATGTGAGTGGAGTAGGTAACTGAAGTGTAATTAATCTTTGTTGCCCTACTGCATTAATGTCCCAAGCGTTAACGGGGTATACAACCGAAGTTGCTTGAAGATCGGTGAAATCGTTTTTGTAAATTTTGGCTTGCAGGGTGGTGCCAATCGCAGTGCTTGGACCAACCGCCACTGCTACGGAAGTGCACTTGACCGTGTTGGATCTGCCTTCGAAAATATTTCCGACTTGATGGGTTTGTCCGGCGTACAATGCACTTGGAGTGAACTCATCTTCCATGGGCCCTTCGTCTCTCGCATATTGGTAGTCCGTAATGTTATAATCAAGCGTGTCTTTGTTGTTGTTGGGTGACTCGTCAGTCTGTGTCTGATTCACTTGATAGGCAATTCTGAAATAGCCGGTGGTGGTCGTTGGCGTGAATCCTGTTGTTAACGTATAATTTCCTGTAGCACCTGCTACAACTGTTGTGTTTGCAGTGGTTTGATTGTACAAAACCGTATTGGTAGAATTGAGAACCTTAACGTTAAGATTTGTATTGGTTTGAGAGGCACTTCCGATGTTGGTTGCCTTCGCGTTAAACTTAAAAGGAACGAGCATCGTCTTTGGGTAACGATCGTAAGGCAAATCATGAAAATCATTCGGAGGGACAGGTGATGTATTTCCGAAAGTGGTATAGCGCGTATTGTTTATCGAAAGATTATTTATACTCGGCTTGAAAACCGTAATGTCATCTATGGCCCAGTGGTAATAGCTTCCAGAATATAAAAAGCGAAGTTTCACGTTTGTTTGTCCGATGGCCCCAGATGGAAATGTTGCCGATTTCCATTCTGCCGTAGCTCCAGGAAAATCAGATTGAGTAAGCATATCTATCCAAGTGGTTCCATTGTTAATGGAGTATTGAACTTTTACAGTAGAGCTGTAATTTCTGAATTGCTGCTGATAGGTGACTACCGCTCCTGTAACTCCGGATAATGAAAACGAATTCGAGATAAGCCAAGCTGTATGCGGTCCAGGGTCTGGACCAGTTCCGAATCCTCCGCATTGATTGTCGTTGTCGTCCCAATAATTCGAATCGAAAATCATGAACCCGTTGCTTTGGGTTAACGAGTTGAAAGCTGAACTTCCTCCCGCACATGAACCTCGCGAGGTAATTGCATTGCTAGGAACGGTATTCGGACCACGATATTCCCATAAGCCTATGTTTGAAGTGCTGCCATTTGTCCAGGTGGTAGGAAGACCTCCAGAAAAATCCCACGAATACAAAGGAACACCCAATACTTGCGCAAACGATTGAATTTGCGAAACGCAAAGGAGTAGCAATGTAATTAAGGCGCGGTTTAGCATTTGCTCAAAAATAGGGTATCCATATTGAACAAACAAGTTTAATAATTTTGAATTATTGAAGAATGAATTGTTAAAGATTTTTAACGAATTCGATCGGGATTGTTCTTTAAAAAAGATTCCCAACTTTTGGAATTTCCTTTTGATGCAAGAGGACCGCTCGTCTGAAAATAGTGACATACAGCCGCTGCAACCCCGTCAGTAGCGTCCATTTTCTTGGGCATGTCGTCCTGATTGATTTTTAAAATCTGCTGAAGCATGGCAGCAACCTGCTCCTTCGAAGCATTTCCGTTTCCTGTAATGCTTTGTTTTATTTTTCTTGGAGCGTATTCTACAACGGAAAGCTTGTGACTGAGTGCGGCGGCAATGGCCACGCCTTGAGCTCTTCCCAATTTCAACATAGACTGAACGTTTTTCCCGAAGAACGGAGCTTCAATAGATAGCTCATCGGGATGGTATTCTTCAATAATTTCAACGCATCGAGTAAATATCTTTTCGAGTTTCAACGCGTGATCTGAAATCTTGTCCATGCGAACAACGTCCATGGCAAGCAAAGTCATTTTTTTATCTTCGACCCGAATAACACCGTAGCCTAAAATGCTGGTGCCTGGATCAATTCCCAAAATGATTCGTTCTTTTGTGCTCAAATGAATTTACTTTGAACTTCAAAGGTAATCTGTTTCGTGAAAGACACTCCTTCCAAAATAACCATCGTAGTTCCGTTTCGGAATATTCAATGTGAAATCAATTCCGTTGATGCAGATTTTGTAGCTTTTTTACAATCGCTGAAGTTAGTATCTGAGCATGTGGCTGAAGTTGTTTTGGTTAACGACCATTCGACTGATGGTTCTATGGAATATGCAACTTCGAATATGGAAGCTAATTGGAAACTTTTGAATCTAGAGCAAAATGCAAACGGAAAAAAAGTGGCATTGGAGTTAGGTATTCAAAAGGCAAAAACGGAATACATCTGGACGCTGGATTCCGATGTAGCACTTTTGAATTTCGATTCAATTCGCTTTCAAGAATTTCAAAACAATTTGAAGGGAGATTTAGTAATTCTACCTGTTTTCATGAAAACAGGAAAGCGTTTGTTGGAGATAACGCAATCAAACGAATGGCGGTACATGCAGTTGCTCACCTTCATAAGCGCACAAATGAAAATGCCCATGATGTGCAACGGAGCAAATCTAATTTTCAAGAGATCGGTTTTCCTTCAACACATAAACGCTCATTGTTCCGTTTCGAGCGGAGATGATTTATTTTTAATGTCACATGTTCTAAAATCGAAAGGCCAGATTGGGCTTTGTTGGAAAGGGTCTACAGATGTTGAAATAACTCCTGTCCAGACAATTCACGAAGCGATTAACCAACGACTGAGATGGGCAGGAAAAACGACCAAACTTCCTTTTACGAGGTCAGCTATACTGCATTTTACTTTTGCTTTTTTCAGCGCGTTAAATGCCGTGGCAGTGATAGGGATATTCTTTCCTTCCATTCAAAAGATGAGTGTTGTTTTCCTTGTTCTGAAAATAAGTTTGGAAGTGATTGGCGTCCTTAATGTATTTCCAAACAGAATGAAGGGGAAGGAAATAATTGTCCTTGTGCCGCAAATGCTACTTTATCCTTTTTTCAGTCTTTTTATCTTTATAACTAGTTTATTTTTCGTTCCGAAATGGAAAGGGAGAAGAGTAAGTTTGAAATAATCATGGAGCCCCTTTCGCCCCTTCAACGATTTTTAAAAAACAAACTGGCTTTGTCCGGTTTGATTTTTATTTCCCTTATGATTTTAGTCTCTGTTTTTGGTTCGTTTTTCCGATTAGATAAAACTGAAAACGCAAATGATCAGAAATTGAATTTAGCCCTTTGCAAACCTGGGTTTTCCGTGCAATTTGTTTCCATGAAATCCGACATGAAGGAATGGTTTCCCATTGCGAAAAGTGAGAAGATTGGAGATTCTATTAGAGTTGAATTGTATGAAAAAAATGGTGGCGGGGAAGT
>CANIBZ010000100.1 GCA_947466425.1 Flavobacteriales bacterium | reverse complement strand
TAACCGTCACCGCCATCATCGTCGCAAGCAACTGCCCAAACGTTGGTACAATCTAAACCTCTCCAAACACCTAATCCAGTGTCGTTTAAACTACCGTTGGCCGTGTTAAAATATATATTTCCTGAAGAAGGTACAACCACAGAGTACCATTGATCTGCTCCTGAAAAACTTGCACATCCCGGATTAAATCCTGAGTTACTTGCGTTCACATTTGTTCCCGTTACACACGTGCCCATTTCCATTGGAATGGCATTGCATGGATGATTTCCTGGAAGTGTTAATGCACTGCAGTTTCCTGTGCCTGAAAAAACATTTCCTACAGTGGGGTATGGTCCGTTTGTGAAAATTAAATTCCAAGAAGAGTCATAGAGACTGTATGAATTCTCATTTTCATAATCAGCTGCAGTGTATATCAGCTGAAAGGAATCACCCTCGCATATTGGAACAACATTTTGACTTCCATATCCGGCCGCGAAGAAGGTCCCAACATTGCTTCCATTCACCGTAATTGTTAGATAACCTCCATTCCAACCATCGCCATAACTGTCATGAGTTAATAAAGTGTAGTTGCAACATTGTGCTTGGACTTCAACCAAAGAAAACAACACAATAAAAAATAGAAAATACTTCTTCATAAAGTAAAGATAAACGACCTGGCAGAAATTACTTCAACCGATTCTTGGCATAAGCAATGTATCGTTCCCAGTCCCAAGCTAGTATTTCATGTTCACCTGCGCGAAGGTGATAAGCCATATTTCCTTCTTGAACGACTCCGTTTGGTGACGGATAACCGTAGGGTATATCACACTTGGAGTCGTATAAAGAATATATAGCTTGAGCTTTATAAAACGAAAGATACTCACCTTCTGGATCTGACCAAGCGTCTATGCTTGCGCTTCCCACGTACAGAGGACGCGGAGCAATTAGTGAAAGTAACATTTCCTGATCTACCAAGAGCAAAGAATCATGCCCATTAAATGACCGGAAATTCTTTGAAAACCAATAGGGGAAACGCTTAGTAATCTTCTGAATATCTTCTCCCCTCATTGTCCTAAACTGGGCCGCCCCAGCGCAACCCGAATTGTTTGAAACAACCATATCGAAACGCTCATCGGTAACTCCCGCCCACAAAGCAGCTTTTCCCAATCGCGAGTGACCAATAGCAACCGTCTTCGAATTTTTAGTTCCTTCTCCTTGCTCCAGAAACGTTTGTATTTCAGATAATCCCCATGCCCATGCTGAAATACTTCCCCATTCATTTCGCTTTCGAACATGCAAATAACTTTGAGCCAATCCATATACTCCATCAAAAAAACCATTGTAAACATCAGCGTCGAAATCGCCATAATGCGCGGTTGCCAAACCACACCCGCTTCCAACAATCAAAGCCAAAGGCCAACGGTAAGCTTTCTTTCCTCTCGAGGCTTCAGTAACTCTATGCCGTTCGGTTTGAAGTGTTGCATTATTTATAACATAATTCTTAGTCTGGGTAAGTGAAAGAGAAGGATGAATAGAGGCATTTCCGAAAAAATTCAATCCAACAAAAACAATGGGATTTTCAATATCGAGTGGAAGAAATTCAGCTATAAAACATTTGCGTCTCTTTCCATTCAATTTAAAAACAACTTCAACCTCTTTGTGAATCATACTTACTCCTTCTACAACCAATGTATCTTGGGCTAGAAGAGTAAATTCTCTCTTTGGAGAAAACTCTGGACGTTTCCCGAAAATGTAATTTTCATAATAGTCAATCAATTCAGGTTTCCGCTTATTCTCCCACGTATAAACATCATTCACCTGATCGTTATCAAAGCACTTACGCACACCTTGCAGCTTTGGGTCTAACTTCCTCAATTCCGGAGAATGAACTTTCTCGATAGACCTTACGCAAGAAGCGATGGAGACTGCCAGCAAGCTTCCAATAATAAAAAAAAAGACATTGTAATTTTTCATTTTCTCGAAAATCGAAGAGCTAATTTATAACCAATCCAAGCCATTGGAATATAGGCCAATCCCAAATCTACCGCATCGAACCACAAGGGAGATGGCAGAACAAACACCATGTATGTTCCTGCAAGAAAAAATAAAAATCCAACGAGTAATGCGCGAAACAATTTCCGTTCTTTAATGAACAACGTTACCAAGAATGCACCAACCAAAGTTCCAATAGCATGAGCTAGAAAAGGCATGATAAAATGCTTCGGCTCCATGATGGCCATTGCTGCTTTCAATCCTTCTTCCGTTGTTAAGTTCAAACCAGCTGGCGCTGGAATAATCGCATCGCTGTATTGAATAATTAAACCGTTGGTAAATCCGCCCGCAATTACGCACGCGACAAACACCAATACATTGAAAAAAATTCCTTTCATAATTTGAAATTCCGTGGTGAAGATAAGTCGATATCGGCAGAGCACCTAACTAGCGCTTGCACCATTGTTTCGGAGTGAAGACAGGTAACAAAGCGTGCTTATAATCTTTCACGTTTCTTGTCACCAATACATCAATCTTTTTAGACCGAAGCGCAGAAAAATACTGAACCCCATCTTCGAAGTCTGAGAACTTCGATTGAATGGAGTTTTCTATATCGTCGTTGTTAGCATCGATAATTTTAAAGTGCTTATTGACGAATAACACAGAACTATTTGCAAATTTAAGATCATGCAGTTTCCGAATAATGAAATGCATGTTCGCCAAAACAATAGATGAAGTAAAGAGTATGTATCTTCCTTGCTGGTATTGAACAAATAAATGCTGAGCAAACTCAAAGTGATCTTCACGCTGTAAAACCAAATCCAGAATAACATCTGAATCAACGAACAATCGCGGCTTATTCATTCTTGTTCAATAAATAATTCAACCGTTCTTCTTCCAAATTCAGTTTTCGTTTCGCATTCGATTTTTTCAGGAGCGAATGAAGGGCTTGCAATTCTGTGTTAACAGGAGCGTAGTTTCCAGCATCCTCGTTCACCAAAGACGCTAAGTAATTTTCCACCAACGATGAAATAGATTGGTTGTGCTCAGCGGCATACCTCTTTGCCTTTTCAATAACCTCTTCACTTACGCTGAGCGTGAGTTTCGGACGACATTCTGATTTTGTTTTCGCCTTTTTCATTCAACAAATATACGTACACTTTTACTATTTATAATACGTATACCTAAACACCAAAAAAAATACATGTCTTAACTACCTTTGCACCCTTACTTCAACATTATGAAAAAGATTATTGAGTGCGTACCGAATATTTCGGAAGGAAGAGACAAAGAGAAAATCAACACCATTGCTCAAGCCGCTGCTGCTGTGCCGGGCGTGATGTTACTCGATGTTGATCCAGGAGCTTCAACGAACAGAACTGTCATCACCCTTGCAGGTGAGCCGGAAGCTGTGCTCGAAGGCGCATTTCAATTGATGAAGAAAGCACAAGAGCTTATTGACATGCGTAATCACAAAGGTGAACACCCACGTCAAGGTGCTACAGATGTTTGTCCGCTTGTTCCCATTGCTGGAGTTACATTGGAAGAATGCGCAGCGTATGCCCATCAATTGGGTGAGCGCGTTGGAAGAGAATTATGCATACCCGGATATTTCTATGAAGCTGCCGCGAAACAAGAGGTTCGAGCGAATTTGGCAAATTGCAGAAAAGGAGAATACGAAGCAATTGAGAAAATATCTACAGCTGAATGGACACCCGATTTCGGTCCGAATGAAGTAACCGAAAGCGTTCGCAAGTCTGGAATCACAACCATTGGCGCACGCGATTTCTTGGTGGCGTATAATGTGAATTTGAACACAACTTCAACACGTCGTGCTAACGCCATTGCATTTGATAT
>CANIBZ010000099.1 GCA_947466425.1 Flavobacteriales bacterium | reverse complement strand
TGTTTTCGCCATCATTCGCATTGTTGTAACGAATGTTGAAGGAAAGAACTTTTAATTTTTCAATCTGACCGAGAGACAAAAGTGAAAATGAAAGAAATATAACTGAGGCTAAAAAGCGAATCATAGACGCAAGTTAGAAATAAAAAAGGTTCTTATAAGCCTATATTCGTTTTGTCGAATTGACTCGGCCCTCCTTTTATTTCATGAAAAAAAAAGCTAGAATCTTTCTGATTGTATTAATGTCCAATTTTAGTGGGTTTTATACAAATGCTCAATCCATCGACTCATTGATTGATTTGAATCAACAAAATATCAGGGCGTTGCAAGCAGCCCGTGGTGTCTCTGATGATTGGAAGTATACTGGAGATGTTCATTTAGAAGACTTGATTGAAGAGCTAGGGAATTACAATAAACGTGTAGGAGCTCTTTTGTATAGTCATACAAATGATACTTTATACATAAATGTTTTAAGTAGAGATGGAGAAATTTTTAGAAGTAAAAAAATGATTGTAGGGGATTCTTTGATGAATCAAGTTGAGTTATTCAATAAGTGTATTTCGAATCGAAATATTCAGGAGCAAGGCATTAAAGATAGGAGTATCGATGTTTTGAATTTAGAGGACGTTTCAATGTGCTCGATGATTCAGGAGAATACTTCATCTTTATTGCTTCCTTTTGGAGAGAGTTTTTTACGTCAGTTTGATCATTTGATTATTGTCCCAACGTTGAATATTTCGACGGTTCCTTTTGGAGCTATAAATTTAGGTTCTAACAAATTGTTTATTGACTTATTGAGTTATTCGATTTCACCGAGCCTTTTTGATTTAATGATAAACAGCGAGGTAAGAGAATTAAGATTAGGGTCGAGCTATTCAAGAAGTTTACGATACAACTTTACTAACGCGCTATTTGTGGCAAATCCAAGTTTTTCAAAAAAGGGCATCTTGAATTTGCCCGATTTACCGGGAACAGTTATGGAGGTAGATGCCATAACTGCAAAATTGAGTAGTTCGTCTTACACGAAACTAATAGGTGCGAATGCCGAGAAATCTAGAGTTTTAAGTGAGATTTGCAAATACGATTTGCTTTATTTTGCAACCCATGGTTACGCGAATTCGGAGAATCCTTTGGATGGAAGTTTTCTTGTTCTTGCAGAATCAATTAATGATAAGGATGCTATTTTAACGGCAAGAGAAATCCAGAATATCCGTTTGTCATGCAGATTAAACGCAGATTTAGTTGTATTAAGCGCTTGTCAAACAGGTTTAGGTGGGGCGCATGCGGGTGGTTTAATTGGAATTTCAAGGGCGTTTCAAATTTCGGGAGCAAATCATGTATTAATGAGTTTGTGGAATATTGACGACATTCAAACTGCAATACTAATGGATTTGTTTTTTGATAATTTAAAAATTGGTGGTGAGCTTATGCCACACGAGGCTCTTCGACAGGCAGCGTTACAGTATAGAAAGGAATACAATGATTTGCCTTTGAATTGGTCTGCATTTAGCATATTTGGTATTCCTTACTAACAAAAAAAACCTCCCGAAGGAGGTTTTTATATGTTAGAGGGAAGAAGAATTATGCTCCTTCTTCGCCGTCCATTTTCTCTTTCAATGCAGCCAATGCACCTAAGTCACCAAGAGTTGATTTCTCAACTTGAGAGTTAACTTGCTTCACAGCTGAATTGTTGTCTTCTTTCTTAGCACCTGAACCCGATCCAGATCCTGCACCAGCACCTGAGCGCTTAGGTTTAGCATCTGAAGATGGAGTAGAAGTGATTTCTTCTGGCTTCCAAGTTTGTGTGTGAGACACAGCAATCTTACGTTGGTTCTTGTTGAATTCAAGAACAATGAAGTCAAGGGTTTCTTCCACTTTCGCAGTAGCACCGTCTTCTTTCTTCATGTTTTTGTTCAAGCAGAATCCTTCTAAACCGTAAGGAAGAGCAACGACACAATGGTTACCTTCTTTCTTCACGATAGTACCTTGGTGCTTGGTTCCTTCAACGAATACAGTTTCAAACACATCCCATGGATTTTCTTCCACTTGTTTGTGTCCTAAGCTGATCTTACGTCCTTCACGATCCAATTCCAAAACGACTACAGCTAAGTCATCTCCGATAGCGCAGAACTCACTTGGATGCTTGATCTTCTTAGACCAAGAAAGGTCAGAGATGTGAACAAGACCATCGATTCCGTCTGCTAATTCGCAGAAGATACCGAATGTAGTGAATGCACGTACTTTCGCAGTGTGCTTGGCTCCAACAGGGAAACGAGACTCAATTCCGTCCCATGGATCAGAAGTCAATTGCTTCAATCCAAGGCTTAATTTACGCTCGTCTTTTTCCATGCTTAGGATAACAGCCTCAACTTCCTGTCCTACTTTCAAGAAATCTTGAGCAGAACGTAAGTGTGAACTCCAAGACATTTCAGAAACGTGAATCAATCCTTCTACACCTGGAGCAATCTCAACGAATGCACCGTAGTCTGCAAGAACAACCACTTTACCTGTAATCTTTTGTCCAACTTCCAAAGTATCTTGAATAGCATCCCATGGGTGAGCAGACAATTGTTTCAAGCCAAGAGCAATTCTCTTCTTGTCATCATCGAAGTCAAGAATAACAACGTTGATTTTAGAATCCAATTGAACAATCTCTTCCGGATGAACAATACGTCCCCAAGAAAGGTCAGTAATGTGAATCAATCCATCTACGCCGCCAAGGTCAACGAATACACCGTAGCTTGTGATGTTTTTAACCACACCTTCCAATACTTGTCCTTTTTCAAGGCCAGACATGATTTGTTTTTTCTGTTCTTCCAACTCAGCTTCAATAAGAGCTTTGTGAGAAACAACAACGTTTTTGAATTCGTTGTTAATCTTAACAACTTTCAATTCCATGATTTTTCCAACGTAAACGTCGTAGTCACGAATTGGCTTAACGTCGATTTGAGATCCAGGTAAGAACGCTTCGATACCGAATACGTCAACGATAAGTCCGCCTTTCGTGCGACACTTAACTTCACCTTTAATGATTTCGCCAGACTCAAGAGCAGTGTTAACGTTACCCCAAGCGCTGAACAAACGAGCAGTCTTGTGAGAAACGATTAACTGTCCGTTTTTGTCTTCTTGTAGTTCAACATAAACAGGAACACGGTCACCCGCTTTAAGATCTGGATTGTAACGGAATTCAGTTACCGCAACAACACCTTCAGACTTGTAGCCGATGTTTATTACAACTTCTTTCTTTCCAACAGAAACAACAGTTCCTTCAATTACTGTTTTTTCAGCAATGGTAGACAACGTGTTTTCGTACAATGAATCGTAACGCTCACGCTCGTCATTGCTGTATCCACCAGAAGCTTCGTAAGCTTCCCAGCTGAATTCGCCATTTTCATTCATGAAAGCAGCGTCGTCAGCAGTGCTGTACAACTCTAATGGTTCTTCTGCAGAAACTTCTTCTTCTACCGGAGCAGAAACTTCTTCTACAGATTCAGAAGCAGTAGCTTCAGTGTTTTCAGTTCCTTCGTTGGTTGGAACAGTGTTTTCAGCTTCTTCAGCTGGATTTAATTCTTCTGCCATGGGGCATTGTTAATTTGTATTTCATTCGCCTTCGCACGCATACGGAATGAAAGAGTTAGTTATTGTTCAGTGACTCAGCGTCTTATCACCGCCCAAAAAGGGACGCAAATATACAAAAAAAATCGGCTAATATGCCGATTTCAATCACTTTGTGATCAATTCTTCGAATCAATCTTTCAGATCAATCACTGCGTGATCAATTCTTCGAATCAATCTTTCAGATCAATCACTGCGTGATCAATTCTTCGAATCAATCTTTCAGATCAATCACTGCGTGAT
>CANIBZ010000098.1 GCA_947466425.1 Flavobacteriales bacterium | reverse complement strand
TTTCCAGCTATAAACAATCTGTTCGTCCAAGGGTCTAGCAACAATGGATTAATGAAAAGCGCAGCAGGACCATTCTCCGCATCTATGCGTTCAGTGCCGGTAAGATTTCCATTTGAATCAATGGACTTCTTGAACATTCTTCCACTTTGTGAACTCGTGATTACATAGTCTGCTCCGAAAGGAATAGCGCAATAAGCACCATCATCGGCATGCATTTCTCTCCATGGAGATGTTGCATCGGAAGTGTGCGTTAACCACGTTCCGTTGTCTTGCATTCCTCCCATTAAAAACTGACTGTTTGTATTGCCTGGCTCGAGTGCTACTGTGTAAAATTGCGACGTCAAGTAACCGTTGTTTAGCGATTGCCATTGCACACTGTCGGCAGTCACGTCTGAAGTATATCTCACACCCCCGTCGTTTAGACTGTACATTCCTAAATTATTCCCTGGATCAAATGCTATGAAGTGCTGATCTGGGTGATGCTCGGGATATACATAATGCCACGGCTCTGGAACATTGCAGCGGTATCCGCCTATCCAATCCACAGATGTTGAAGTGGCAAATGCATCGGTGCTTCTATGCACATTCGTTCCACCAATAAACACTAAATTAGGGATTGTAGGATGGTGCGCAATGCACATGTCATAACTGTTCTGTGTGCGGAAAGTTCCAAAGTCGTAATCGATACCCGTGAACAACTGACAAGGGGTTGAAGGAAGATTCGCTGAACGATTCTCCCAACTTCCATCTACACCGCTTCCATCGCCACCAAGAAAAGTGTATTTGTAGAAAAAGTGATCAATAGGATAAAAGGTGTTGTTTATGGTTTCACCCAAGAAATAAATCTCGTTTTCGTTTTGCGGATTCGCGCACATCACTGTTCTTCTCAAATTTGCAATTTGTGGAAGCGTTGGAGAAATTTCGGTCCATGTAATGCCGTCTGTACTTCTGAAAAAGCCACCTCCGTTGGTGCTGTTGTCGCTGAATGTAGCGTAAAGTACACCAGAAGGTGTGATCATTACATCAACAAATTCGCTTGCACCTGACGTGAATCCAAGAACTTCCGTCCAGGTATTTCCTCCGTCGTTGCTTCGAATAATTCCATTGTAAACCGCTGCGTAGACAACGTCTTCGTTCAGGTTTGTATGATCGGTAATGACACGCCAAACGAAATCGTAGCTGCCGTTTTGCATGGTGTTTTGCGGCGTTCCGCTTGAAGTAGACATGAGGTGAGACCAAGTCTGTCCGTTGTCAGTGCTCTTCCACATACCGTCTCCACTGAGTAATGCAGTGAATGAAGTTCCTGAAACCACACCGTAAAATTCTTCACCCGAACCGTAATACCAAGTGTTCTCATGTCCCGGACGCGTGTCTTGCGCAATCGAACTCACACTTTGCAATTGCTCAGCGGTAGTGGTTTTGTTCCAAGTTTGTCCTCCATTCAACGAATTCCACATTCCACCGGTAACAGAACCTGCAATGAGGTGATTGCTGTTCAGCACATCAACCGCGAAGGCCCGTGTTCTTCCTCCAATGTTGTAAGGACCTCTAGAGGACCAACCGTAATCTCTGTCTGCCACGCGTGGCAGGTGATTCGCAAAGTTCACGCAACGTTCAAAAATTCCTTCAGGAACCAGACCTGTTTCAGGATCGCGGTTACGCATGTATTCGAAATATTTTCTGCTGGAAGGATTAACGCCGTATCCTTCTTCCATAGCGCCACCCGTCAATTGAACCATCATAACTGAGGGAATGAAAAAGTAGGCGCCAAGGACAGCCAATAAAGCAATTGAAAACGAAATAAAAGTCGCACGCATGTCGAAAGGTTTAGTGTTCAAATATAAGCGCTGCACTGTTCAATAATAACAGAGTAGAATTGTTTTAAGTTCGTCGGAAGGAATTATTTTCGAATTATGAATAACAATCAGAACCCTTTCAACTTACGATTTATTTTTTCGGCTTGTTTAATACTCCTGAGTTTTTCGGTAAGTGCGCAAAAATTTTACAGAGATTTTTATCCGAATAAAAAAGTTCGAAGTGAAGGGCTCTTCAACATAACCGGCAAAGAAGATAGTCTTTGGAAATTTTATTACGAAGACGGAACGCTGCAAGAAGAGAGCATGTATCGAAATGGTTATTTCAACGGAAAAGTTTTTCGATATCACCCGAATGGAAAAATTCAGGTGGAGGGATATTTCAAATTCGGAAATGAAGACAGCATTCAACGAACATTTAACGACAAGGGAATTAAAATTCAAGAAGGTAATTTTTCTAAAGGAAAAAAAGTAGGATCATGGTATAGCTATTATGACAATGGCAAAATTCAAAGTGAAGTTTCTTGCGCTGAAACTGATACCAAGCTCATTAGTTATTTCAACAAACAAGAGAAACAGGTTGTAATCAACGGCACTGGTGTTGTGACGGAAGAAAACGAATCAGGAAAAATTATTAGTAGGACAGCATATACAGATGGAATTCAAGACGGCAAATTTGAAGCGTTTTTCTCGAGAGGGAGCATTCAAACAACTGGATCATTTGTAAAAGGAATTAAAGACGGTACTTGGAGCGAATTTTTTAGTAATGGGAAAATTCGCAAAACAACAACGTATACGCAAGGATTAGTTACTGGCCCTTATGAAGAGTATTTCGATAACGGGAAATTGTATGTAAAAGGAAATTTCGACAATGGAAAAAAGATTGGGAATTGGGAATGGTACCGCGATAACGGGGTGAAAGACATGGAAGGAAATTTCGTGGAAGACCTTCAAGAAGGCGATTGGATTTTTTATCACGACAATGGCGTTTGGCAATCGAAAGGGAAATTTTCAACAGGAAAAATGGAAGGCAAATGGGTCTATCAATATCCAAGTGAAAAAAAGTGGAAAGAAGGAAATTTTGTAGCCGACGATAAAGAAGGTGAATGGATCACGTGGTACGAAGACGGCGGGTTGTTGCAGAAAGGAAATTACATTTTGGGAGAAGAGAATGGTAAATGGACCAGTTGGTATGAGAATGGAAAAGTTAAAGATGAAGGAAATTTCAAGGATGGAAAAATGTCTGGCAAGTGGACGGGCTATGAACCTAAGAAAGGAAGATACCTCTACATTGGGAGTTGGAGCAATGATTTAAAGGTGGGTAAATGGTTGAATTATTCTGAGCGTGGCGACTTGCAAAGTTTAATTACTTACGGAAAGGATGGCGAGTTGAATGGGCTTTCCATGTTGTACAATGAAAATGGAAGATTGATAAGTGAAGGCAAGTTCAAAGCGGGGCGTCGCACGGGGCGTTGGAAGTACTATTACGACTTTGGTGCATTGTGGAGAGATTGCACATATAAAAACGGACAAATGAATGGCCCGAGTAAGATTTATACAGAGAATGGGTCCTTGGAAGAAGACGCACATTACAAGAACAATCGTTATCACGGCGAATGCACCATGTACGACAAGAAATCTGGAAAGTTGGTTCAGCGTGGTATTTACGAGAATGGGAAGATGATTAAGTTCTTGGAAGGAACGCCGGTGAGAAAGTGATGTTGCGAAGCATCGTAAAAATCATCTTCGATGATCAATTGCTACGCAATCAATCACTACGTGATCAATCGTTCCGATTTCACCGAAGGTTTGATCGCAACGCGATTGATTCGAAGAATTGATCACGAAGTGATTGATCTGAAAGATTTCACCGAAGGTTTGATCATGGAGTGATTGATCTGAAAGATTGATTAAACATCGCGTGTTCATCTATAAACGTACTATTAAAAGAAATTCTTTGTTTTTATTACGCTTTAAGTAATCTACTCAGCAATAAAGAATTACCTTTATCGAAAATTGAAATACCTGTATTATTTAAAATAATAAT
>CANIBZ010000097.1 GCA_947466425.1 Flavobacteriales bacterium | reverse complement strand
CTAAATCCATTGCATCAAAAGCGGGATACGCCTCCATGGACAAGGTTATTGAACGCATTGAAAATGAATACTGGAAAATTGAAGTCAGCGATTTTCAAAGTTGGATGCTTGGCTTTTACAAATTTGAAGGAGAATGGCGAACGACAGAACTGTCGCCTAATACAATTCAAATCGATTACACGTATACGCAGCATTTCAAAACACCTTTTTTGTATCCACTTAACTGGATGTTCACTCATCTTTTTTGGAAGAAATACATGAAACAAGTTTTGGAAAACATTCGAATCATTGCAGAGGGTAACGAACCCATTCCGAATAAATAAGTCTTGAGTTTTTAGTGAAAATTGAATATCTTTATTCAACCTTAACTAATTATGAAAAAGCCACAAATTCTCTTCTTGTTTTTTTTGTGCTTGACACTTTCTATACAGGCCCAGAAAAGTCTTTATCAAAATACCAACTTGGGTAGTGGTTCCAAATTAGATTTATCTCAGGCCGAAGAAGATCTTCATTCGCGCAGAGAGAGAACTGCTGTATTTAAATTTCCGGACGGAAGAGTAATTACCCAAAATTCATTCAGTCCCATACATTTCAAAAATGAGAATGGAGAGTGGATGCCCATTACAAGATCATTTCAACGAAATGAAAATTCAATTTCTTTCAGTGAACAACAGCTCCCCATTGTAATTTCCAAAGAGGGTTTCATTGAACTGAACGCGAATAGCACGGAGTCCGTTTCCTACAGGCCAAGCTTATTCCAGAAGAATTTCAACATAGATAATTTAGTTGGAAAAGATGGCGTTTTGGAATACAGCACGGATGGTTTCCTTCAAAAAATAGATGTTCGAAACAACGCCGTGAAGTCTTCGCTTTTCATTCAGAGTTCTCCTGAGTGCGCAAAAGGCGAATACGTGGTGAATGAGGAATTGATTGTTCCGAATGGTTCCAAATTGAATTTCAATTCAGAAAAAGGAAAATGGATAAACGGATTGTGGAAAGGAAGCGTTGAAATTCTCAATGAAAAAAATGAGGTTATTTCAACGTTAGGCGGCGCTATTTGTATTGATGAACAAAAGGAGTTCTTTCTGGCGAGTTATTCGTTTAGCCCCATTCGGAATAATATCATAAAAGTGAGCATACACATTGAAGAACAATGGTTAACAGCAACTTCAAGATCTTACCCTGTGGAAATTGATCCGCTGGTGACAGGTCCAATTTCTGTTTGGAATGGTGGATACATGCCTTCGTGCTTTATGCCGCAGTACAATGTAGACAGCATTCAAGTAAATGTTCCTGGCGGAGTGACCGTGACAGGACTGTTGGTTCAAGCGAGTTATTATGCTGATCCTTTTACCGCTGCGTGGATGTCTGATGGTTCTATGTACTTCAGCACAGAATGCGGACAAACAACTGAATTCACGGTAACAGGTGCGAATGCGAATTTGGCAGGAACAGCGTATCTCGTAGACTACGACATGCGCAATCCGTTGATGTGTTGTTATGTTCCAACATGCGCCGATCAGAATTTTTATTTGCGCATGCACCTTGGACGAACCTTCATAAACGATGGTTGCAATACCAATTACATCTACTACGATCAGTTTTCACTTTGGCCGTTCACGGCATACATAGAAGGACATACCGTTGAAACATTCGGCAGTGAATGGTCTGTGCCTAGCACGGCCACATGCACGAGCAATTGCGAAGTAACAGGAACGATTCGCATGAAATACGGTGTGCCTCCGTATACCATAACCCATCCGTGGATGACAGGCAGCATTGTTACAGGAACAGCCCAACCTTGTAACA
The DNA here is from genome assembly GCA_947466425.1 of Flavobacteriales bacterium. Lineage (GTDB taxonomy): Bacteria > Bacteroidota > Bacteroidia > Flavobacteriales_D > Sanyastnellaceae > CAIZGX01. Next base: position 2,094 of record CANIBZ010000097.1, on the reverse strand, counting down.
TTGGCAACTCTTCCAAGCAGTTGCAATTGAACATACCGAACTGTCCCGATTACTGCAATACAGATCCAACATTAGACATTCCAATACCGTCGGTGCTCGATGCTTGTGGCGCCCAGTTGATAGGAATTACTCCCGCGGTATTAAATAGAAAACCAGCTCCGGATGTTTCATTGTCACCTGCGAACTTAGTGGTTTGCAACAACGAACCCTTTGATGTTACCGTTCTATCTTGTCTTCCCAATGCAACAATTACATGGGCTGGAAATGGACAAGTGGGGAACAGTTCTTTCACTTCTCAGTTCTTTGTTTCCGATACAACGAGTGTTGATGTTTCATACAGCGCCTTTGCCGAACTGAATGGGTGTTTCTCAGATACAATTCAATATTTGGTGAATGTTCAACCGACAATTGATGCGAGCTATTTGGCTAATCCGAATCCGGTAGTGGTTTATAACGACGTGCAGTTCATCGATGTATCAAACGCTTTCGCTTCGAATATCGTTGGATCTGCATGGGATTTTGGAGATGGAAATTCAAGTTCGGGTTCTTCGGTAGTTTATTCCTATCCTGTTCCTGGTGTTTACAACGTCTGTTTAACAACAACATCAGATGCCAATTGCTCGGTCGAATATTGTCAGGATTTTCTTGTTGTCCCCGCCACAATAACTCCCATAAACATTATCACTCCCAACGGAGATAATTTCAATGACGTTCTTGAATTCCAATACTTGGAATTTTATTCGAGCAACAGATTGGAAGTCTTCAACCGATGGGGAAAAAAAGTGTTTGAGGCTTCTCCTTATTTGAATAATTGGAACGCTTCGGAATTGTCAGACGGAACTTATTTCTATACACTTCACGTGAATGAAGATCAGCAGATTGAAAGTGATTTGTTTATTAAGAGAGATTGATAAAAGAAGGTAAGAATGCCCGTCGGGCGAATGTTTTCAACGAATGCCTGTGGCGAATGTCTTCGACTGTTAATCAAAAAAAAACACTAGTTCCAATTAACGAATCCCGATAGCTATCGGGAGGAATAAAACCTTCGGTTTTCCAATAACGCAGTTAATGGTTCCCATTACACAGTAGTAATTACGAAGTAGGAATAAAATCTTCGATTTTCCCATTACGAAGTAGGAATAAAACCTCCGGTTTTCCAATTACGTAGTTCAAAAGAAATCTGTGAATTTTCCCGCTTCTTTTACCCGAACTCCTTTCTCCGTATGCTGCAAAGTACAACATTCATTCACGCTATCGTGCTCGAAGAAGAGAACGTAACCGTTGTCGGCAGCGGTGTTGAGGAAGAGTTCTTTTTCAGTTAGGGTTTGAAGCGGGCGAGTGTCGTAACCCATCACATAGGCGAGGGGAATGTGTCCGACAGAGGGGAGAAGATCGGCCATGAAGACCACTGTTTTTCCCATATAGGAAATATGCGGAATCATCATGCTGTCGGTGTGTCCGTCTACAAATAACACGTCGAAGCCAAGCGGAGTGGGCGAGACGTTGTTCACGCGTTCAATGAAATTCAATTGTCCGCTTTCTTGAATAGGCAATATATTTTCTGAAAGGAAGCTGGCTTTCTCTCTCGGATTCGGCTCTGTGGCCCACTTCCAGTGGTTTTCGTTGCTCCAGAATTTTGCATTCGGAAAGGCAGGTTGAAAATGTTCGCGGGTGGAATTGTACTCTATACTTCCGCCGCAATGATCGAAGTGCAAATGCGTGAGAAGCACATCGGTAATGTCGTTTCTATGAAACCCTTTTAGGGCAAGCGATTGGTCAATGGTTAAGGTGTCTTGCAAGTGATAGTGCGAAAAGAATTTTTCACTTTGCTTGCCGCCAATGCCCGTGTCTATGAGGGTAAGACGATCGCCGTCTTCCACCAACAAACAACGCATGGCCCAGGTGCAAAGGTTCAACTCGTCGGCCGGATTGGTCTTCTGCCACAGCTGTTTCGGCACAACGCCGAACATGGCGCCGCCGTCTAATTTGAAAAATCCAGTGTCTATAACATGTAGTTTCATGGTGCAAATGTAATAGCGATTGTCTCGCGTTCCATTTGTACCTTTGCCCCTTAGAAATTAAACATGGACCATT
>CANIBZ010000096.1 GCA_947466425.1 Flavobacteriales bacterium | reverse complement strand
TACAAAGCAAGATTGAAAAATGATGACCCTATCATTGAAGCATTTAAGAACTTGGCTGATCAGCACTATCGCTGGGGCTTTTGGATGATGCATCATTATTTACGTAACGAAGGTGCAATTTGGAATCACAAGCGCACTTATCGCGTCTACACGTCTATGAATCTTAATCTTCGCTCTAAACGCCGCAAACGATTGCCTAAACGCACTCAACACGCATTGCTACAACCCTTGCATCCGAACATTCACTGGTCAATGGATTTTATGCAAGACAACCTAAGCGATGGCAAGAAGTTTCGTGTATTGAATGTGATTGACGATTTTAATCGCGAGTGTCTTGCAATTGTTCCATCTAAATCAATTACCAGTCACAGGGTAATTAGCGAGTTGGAAAATTTAACTACTTGGAGAGGAGTTCCTGAAAAAATACGTGTTGACAACGGACCTGAATTTATTGCAGAAAGACTTAAAGACTGGTGCTTTTTCAAGGGTGTTGAACTTACTTTTATTCAACCCGGTAAACCTGCGCAAAATGGCTATATCGAGCGCTTCAACAGAACCTTCAGAGATGAAGTCCTCAGCATGCATTTATTTAGTTCATTAGAAAGCTTTAAAAACACTGCGCATCAATGGGTTCATGTGTACAATCATAAACGTCCTCATTGCTCGCTGGCTAACCTATCTCCAAGAAACTTCCTTTTTAAACATGCAAAACCACATTTAATTGATTCTGATTTTCCAACCTTTCAAATAGATAACTAACTTAGCAACAACAAATAACCCAGGTACTCTAATTTAAAACGTTACAGTTAAGGGGAAGTTTACCATAAAAAAGTAGAAAATACTCCGACAAAAATTAGAGTAAAAAGAAAAACAGGAGGTGAGATTAAAATAGAGAAAGAGGGATATAAAACGCACAATGAAATCTTGTACACTGCTAAAGTAAACCCAATAGCATACATAAGTATGTTGTTTTTAATATATCCTTATTATATAGACCTCATTAGTGGTTCGGCATTCCAACTTAATAAAAAGGAATTGAATGTAAACTTGATTAAAATCCCAAATAAAATTGAGAATTCTCAGGTTGTATTTTGTGACGAAATAAACTTTAAAATAAAAGCCGGAGACAAACTTGGAAATCTATACATTAAAGACAAAAGAGATGAAATACTCTATTTTGGGGAATCTCTTGATGTAGATGCTGTGAATTTGAAGCAAAATGCCAATGGAATATTAAAAGATTTAGGATTCAAAGTAGCTGAAACGAGTGGTCAGCTATTTTCTCCAACTGCTCAAGCCAGATATTTTATCAAAGCAGAAGTTCTAAAAACAAGATATGACGTAAAAGCTTCGAATCAGTATGAGTCTAGTGCGAAATATGAAACCGAATGTGAAATGAATGTGAATTGGCAATTGGTTGATCGTAGTGATAAGGTCATATTTGAAGCAACAACAACTGGATTATCTATAAAATATGAAAAAGGAGGAACAGCTGTATTCTATGACGCCTTTGAAAATTCATTTTATGAGTTTCTTTATAATGAGGAAATCTACACTGCTGTGGAAAAAACAAACAATGAGATAGATGAGACTGCCAATTTTCCGTTAATCAAAATTGCAAAGCCTAAAATCAAAGTTGAAAGTGATAAGATCATAAATAATGCGACAAACTCAATTGTAACCATTGAGAATAACAAATCGCATGGAAGTGGCTGTATTATCTCTGAAGATGGGTATATCGTTACAAATTACCATGTGGTTGGTGGATCAGACAAGGTTACAGTGAAATTCAAGAGTGGCGTTTCATTGGAAGGCACGGTGATCAGAGTTAATGAAGAATACGATTTAGCACTTATAAAAGTCTCTGGATCTGGTTACACTCCAATTCCAATTTCAGAGGACAAAGAAGTAAATACGGGTTCTGACATTTACGCCATAGGCACTCCGGCCGATAAAACTCTAAGTCAAACTGTTACAAAAGGAATCATCAGTGGAACTAGAAAAATACTTGATAAGGAATATATCCAAACCGATGTAAGTATCAATCCAGGCAGCAGTGGCGGAGGGTTAATCAATAAGCACGGTTATTTGGTTGGAATCGTTAATGCCAAATTAGTTGGAGCGAGTGTTGAAGGAATTGGATTTGCAATTCCTAGTTATATCATATTCGATCAACTGAAGATTCAGTATTAATGACACAATGTTTCAGACATTGTGATGACACCTTCGGTGATGAGTGTTCAACAAAGTTCCAATTACCTGGTAGGAATAAAACCTCCGGTTTTCCAATTACGAAGTAGGAATAAAATCTTCGATTTTCCAATTACGAAGTAGGAATAAAACCTCCGGTTTTCCAATTACGTAGTTGATAATTATCATAACCCCAATTGAGCGCACTCATTTCCATTTAACAAGGATTATTCGAATTTCGTGCTTTGAAATAAAGAGCATGACCGTTAATCCCAATACTACCGTGAATGAACTGATGTGCCAGTTCGCTGAGCACTTCCCATTCCTGCGACTGGCGCTGTATGAAGGTGTTGGTTCGAAGAAACGCGCGGCGACAGAAAACGACTTCGCTCTAAAATTCGGAGAAAAAAGCGTTGAGATAAAATTTGAAAGCTCTACCAAAGTGCGCGATTTCATTGATTACCTGGAACAAATACTCGGTTGGAAAGTACAAATACTTCGAAGCAGCGGAAAACTCTACATTGAAACTTCCGTGACCGATCAATGGACCCTCGATAGACAAAACCAAGAGGGAGCTGAACTTTCAAGCAACCTCTAACCTATGCCAGAAAGTTGCTACCACTGTGGCGAAGCCTGCGACAAAGAACGCCTTGTTCATCTAGAAAAAAACTATTGCTGCAACGGATGCCTGCAAGCACGACTGCTTATAGACAACTCCATTCTCTGCGCTCCAGATGACGAAAACTTCGCTCCGCAAATAAATAATAAACGCAACTGGGAAGAACTCGACCTTCCTTCCATTGCCAATCGCTTCATTATCTATGAAGACGCCGAGGTGAAACATGTGCGATTCACCCTTTCAAACATTCACTGCGCTTCCTGCGTGTTCGTACTCGAACACCTTCACAAACTTGAACCCGCCATTCTTAAAACCGAAGTCTTCTTCGCTGAAAAGTCCATTCGCATGGTCTTGCGAAAAGACATTCAGCTTTCCAAAGTGGCGAAACAATTGGCGCTGGTCGGTTATGCACCTGATATTGAAACCGTAGAATCTACTTCGAACGAAACTGAGAAAATTCGAAAATTCAGATTGCGTGCTTTGGTCATTGGTGGATTCTGCTTCGCAAACATTATGCTCTTCAGCATTCCTGAATACATGGACCTTGAAATGAAAAACGATCCGAGCTTCGTGTACTTCTTTCGAACCATAAACGTACTTCTTTCCCTACCCGTCTTCTTCTACAGCAGCGTCGAATTCTACCGCGGTGCCCTTTCTGGCATTCGGAATAAATTCATGCACATCGATTTTCCTTTGGTTATAAGTTTAATTGTGGCCTATTCGCGAAGCATCTACGAAGTGCTCTCGAACACCGGTTCGGGCTACTTCGATTCGTATTCAGGCATTGTATTCTTCATGCTTATTGGACGACATTTTCAAGACCTTCGAACCGACAAACTCGGATTCGCAAAATCGTTCAAGAGCTACTTCCCCATTGTTATTTCAACAAAAAAAGGAAATCAGTTTCAAAACATTCCATTGGCCGAAGTACAAGAAAACGACGAGATTGAAATTCACAATCATGAAGTGATTCCGGCCGACGGAACATTGCTTTCCGTTCAAGCCGAACTCGATTACGCCTTCGTTACCGGAGAGTCTGATCACAAGGAAGTGCTTGCTGGAACCCGCGTCTATGCAGGCGCGCGCAACTGCAGCGGCAGCATTCGTATTCGGGTTGAAAAAGT
>CANIBZ010000095.1 GCA_947466425.1 Flavobacteriales bacterium | reverse complement strand
TGGTTCACGCCTGCAGAACTTCCAGAAAACAAGTATTTCATTTTTGGTGAAGGAGGAACGAAGCGATTAGCGGAAAGCTTGAACCTCCCTGTTCTAGGCGAAATTCCCTTGATTCAAAGCATTCGCGAAGCTGGAGATGTGGGAAGGCCATCAGTTCTTCAAGACAATACCACTGCTGCACGCTATTGGCAAGCGTTTTTAATTAACTTTGAAAAGGAATTGCGCTTGCTGCCATTCCGTAAACCTGCAACCCAAGAATAATATGTTACAAGATTCATTGTTTCAACGTGTGAACGAAGCGCTTCATTCCATTCGACCTTATTTGGAAGCAGACGGAGGCGGAATAGAGTTGAAGGAAGTGACTCCTGAAATGACTGTAATAGTAGAGTTGACAGGTGCTTGTACAAGTTGCACCAAATCACACATGACGATGAAGGCGGGTGTTGAAGCTGCGATCAAATCAGCGGTTCCAGAAATTAAGACGGTTGTTGCGCTATCTCAAGAAATTGAGGCGGCTACTGCGTTATAATCCGTAGTAATTCTTCCTTGCTTCTTTTACTTGCTCGTTTGTTAGATATTCGTCGTAAGACATTCTCTTATCAATAATCCCTTTCGGAGTAATCTCAATAATTCTATTCGCAACAGTTTCTGTAAACTCGTGGTCATGCGATGTGAAGAGTGCATTGTGCTTCCAATCTTTCATAGCATTGTTGAATGCCGTAATAGATTCAAGGTCTAAGTGGTTCGTTGGTTCATCTAACATCAGGCAATTACCATTGGCAAGCATCATACGAGAGACCATGCAACGCACTTTTTCTCCTCCAGAAAGAACAGAACATTTCTTCAATACTTCTTCACCACTGAACAACATTTTCCCTAAGAAACCACGCACGTATGTTTCGTCTTTGTCTATCGAAAACTGACGCAACCAATCGATCAGATTGTCGTCAGATTTGAAGAAATCTTCGTTGTTGTTTGGCAGGTATGCTGTTGTAATTGTGCTTCCCCATTCAACCGTTCCGGTGGTTGGTTCTTCCAAATTATTTATGATTTGAAAAAACGAAGTAATGGCAGAGTGATCTTTTGAAAGAACAGCAACTTTATCGCCTTTGATTAAAGTGAATTCTACATTTTTAAACTGCACGCTTCCATCTGGATTTACCTTCGAAAGATTTTCAACGCGCAAGATTTGATCTCCGCAATCGCGCTCGGGCTTGAAAATAATACCTGGATATTTTCTAGTGCTCGGTTGAATATTATCGATAACAAGCTTGTCTAACAATTTCTTACGGCTTGTTGCTTGTCTTGACTTAGAAGCGTTGGCACTGAAGCGTTCTACGAAGTCTTGCAGTTCCTTGCGTTTGTCTTCCGTCTTTTTATTTTGATCGCTTCTCTGACGAGCGGCCAATTGACTGCTCTCATACCAGAACGAATAGTTTCCTGTGTATAGTTGAATCTTGCTGAAGTCGATGTCAACGATGTTCGTGCATACGGCATCTAAAAAGTGACGGTCGTGTGATACAACAATAACTGTATTTTGAAAATCGGCTAAGAAGTTTTCCAACCAAGCAATGGTTTCAACATCTAAGTCATTCGTAGGCTCATCGAGCAACAATATTTCAGGGTTGCCGAATAGGGCTTGCGCAAGCAATACACGCACCTTCTCTTTACCGCTTAGGGTATGAACAAGGTCGTTATGCAAATGATCGCCTATACCCAAGTTGCTCAATAGCTGAGCGGCATCGCTTTCCGCGTTCCAACCGTCCATTTCTGCAAAAATGTTTTCCAGCTCAGCGGCTTTCACACCGTCTGCATCTGAGAAATCTTCTTTCGCGTAGATGGCATCTTTTTCTTGCATGACATCCATAAGCTTGCGGTTGCCCATAAGCACGGTTTGTAATACAGGAACTTGGTCGAATTCAAAGTGGTTCTGTTTCAGCACACTCATGCGCACACCAGAGTCCATAATAACCTTACCCGTGGTTGGATCTATTTCTCCTGAAAGAATTTTCAAGAAAGTAGATTTACCAGCACCGTTAGCGCCAATAACGCCGTAGCAGTGGCCCGGTGTGAATTTGAGATTTACTTCTTCGAATAATGCTCGTTTTCCGTAACGAAGCGAAAGGTTGTTTACTGATAGCACGGCGTATAATTTTAGCGGTGCAAAGATAGTCTTATTTTCGGAGTGTTATTTTTTTAGTTTCTTCGGTTTCGAAGACATTTCAAATTCGAGAACACCGCCTTGAACTAAATCTAAATGTGAGATTTGAAGTCCGATTTCTGTGCTGTTCCATTTCACCGATTTCACATAAATGTTTTTGTCGCTGAGCTTGGGAGCTTTGATGAGTAAGGTTTTGCCGTTTTCTAAATGAAGAATAGCCTCGTTCACAAAGGGAGATCCAATTTCATAAAAGACACTACCCGGGCAAGCGGGGTAAATGCCGAGCGCAGAGAAAACATACCAGGCAGACATCTGACCTGCATCGTCATTTCCACATAAACCATTCGTTTCATTGGTATAGAATTTATTTGCGATGGCATGTACACGTTCCTGCGTTTTCCAGGGCGAAGAAGTGTAGTTATACAAATAGGGCACATGATGACTCGGTTCGTTTCCATGCACGTAGTTCCCCATAATTCCATCGCGCGTGATGTCTTCATTCTTCTCAATGTATTTGTCATCGAGATGCATGGTGAAGAGCGAATCAAGGTGTTCTTCAAATCGCTTCTTTCCGCCCATTAATTCAATTAGGGTTGGAATGGCATGTGGAATGTACAAACTGAAATTCCATGAGTTGCCTTCGATGAATCCTTGTCCATGCGTGTCGAGCGGATCAAACGGTTTCTTCCATTCACCATTGCTGAGCTTCGGTTGTGTGAAGCCTGTTTTTGAATTGAAAATATTTCGATACGATTCAGACCGCATGAAGTATTTGGCGTAACCCAGAGTAACTTCCGATTTGTTCGTGAGCGAAGAGAGTTGCGCAATGCACCAATCGTCGTAAGCGTATTCCAACGTCTTACTCACCGAAACTCCTGATTTGTCTTCGGGCACGTATCCAATTTCTTTGTAGTCTTTTAGCCCTTCGAAATAATCGACATTCGCTGTTTGGTCGCATGCTTTATAAGCTTCCTTCAAATTGAAATTTCCTACTTGTTTAACCGCAGCGTCTGCAATGACAGACACAGCGTGATATCCGGTCATGCACCAATTCTCATTGGCGTAATGACTCCACACGGGTAACATGTGATGTACGCTTTGCTTTTGATGTGCAAGCATGGAATGAATCATGTTGTTGTTTCGTGTTGGTTGAATGAGGTTGAACAACGGATGCAGCGCGCGGTAAGTGTCCCACAGCGAAAAGACAGTGTAGTTTTCGAATCCTTCGGAGTTGTGAATGTTCTGGTCTAAACCTTTGTAATTCCCATCTACGTCTTCATACAAAACAGGCGAGAGGCATGTGTGATAAAGGGCGGTGTAGAAAACAGTTTCTTTGTTTTTATCTGGAATTTGAACAGTTACTTTTTTAAGTTCTTTTTCCCATTTCGTTTGGGTTTCTTTTTTCGTTTGTTCGAAATTCCAATGCGGGATTTCTGCATGGAGATTTTTCAAAGCACCTTCAGTGCTGGTGTTGGAAAGGGCCCATTTAATTTGAAGTGGGCCATCGTTTTTTTCGAATTCCAATAACATTCGAATTTCTTTTCCAGCGGCTTCAGGGAAATTTTCAGACTGATTGAATTTGCGATAGAAGCCTTTGTAGTCTTGCTCACTAAGGTTTGTGGTTGTGTAATTTGAAATGGGTTGAGAAAAGGCGGCTGCGAAATAAACCGTTCTTGTTTTCGCCCAACCGCTGGTTATTCGATAGCCCGTAATGAGCGAATCGTTTTCAACGCGAATGAAAGTCCAGACATTTTTACCATCGTAATTGTAAATGTTATAAGTGAAATCTAAAACGACTTCAGGATTTTCATTTTTCGGAAAT
>CANIBZ010000094.1 GCA_947466425.1 Flavobacteriales bacterium | reverse complement strand
GTTAAAAACAGAAATTACTCAATACATTAAATACTACAACCATGAAAGAATAAAACTAAATTTAAACGGAATGAGCCCGATACAATACCGGGCTCATTACAATAGAAATTAATAACTAACTTCGTCTAAACTATTGGGTGCAGTCCAAATTGAGGGCTTTTTTTATTAGCTCTAGTCACTGGTTCTCCCGGTAGCTACCGGGACAGTAATTCCCACTTCAAAAGCCCTCAAATTGAGGGCTTTTTTTATTGACTAAATCACAGCCTTATTCAAATACCCAACGAAAACAATCGCATCGCATTGGCAGTAGTAAGCGCAGCTGTTTCGTCGAACGTGAGTTCTAATGATTTCGCAATGAACTCCACCGTATGCGCAATGAACGCGGGTTCATTTCTTTTTCCGCGATGAGGCACAGGAGAAAGAAAAGGCGCATCTGTCTCAACTACAAGTTTGTCTCGCGGGATTTTTTGAATGCTTCCATCTTGATTTTTCTTGTAGGTGGAAGTTCCGCCAATTCCGAAGTAGAAGTTGTGGTACGAAGATATTTTCCCAATTTCATTTTCACTTCCAGTGAAACAATGGAATACTCCGCGAAGTTCGGGACTGTCATGCTCATCGAGGCATTCAAAGATTTCTTTGAACGATTCTCTTGCATGAATAACTAGGGGTAAATTGAATTCTTTCGCCCAGCCAATTTGCTCAATGAATGATTTTTTTTGATTCTCTAAATTGTCCTGCTTCCAATGTAAATCAATGCCCGTTTCGCCAATGCCAACCGGCTTCACAATAGGAACAAGCGCTTTCATTCGAGCGAGAACTTCTTCGTAATCGTCATTCACATCACACGGATGCAAACCAATCATGCTGTGAAAAAAAGAAGGGTATGCTTCGCACAGCGCGAGCATAGGCGAAATGCTCGATTCGTCTATATTCGGAAGAAGAACTTTACTGACCTCAAACGACTTCGCCCGTTCAACAACTTCGGCTAAATCTTCTTTGAAAACATCTAAATAAACGTGACTGTGCGTATCAATTATCATTTCGCAAAAGTAGGGAGTTCCTTTTGAATGTATCTTGCAACCGAAATGAATTTGAGGGCAAAAATTTTAGTGATTCGGTTCAGCAGTATCGGAGATATTGTTTTGACTTCTCCTGTATACCGGATTCTTCAGGAACAACTGCCGCATGGTGCAGAGGTTCATTTACTTACTCAAAAACGTTTTTCTTTTGTGCAAGAAGCGAATCCATTCGTTAATAAAATTTGGGCCGTTGAGAAGAGTGGGATGGAAGTTTTTAAAGAATTGAAGGAAGAAAACTTCGATTATATCATCGATCTTCAAAATAGTCTGCGTTCAAGAAGCATTCGAAATAAGTTAGGAGTACTTTCTTTCCAAGTGAACAAGCAGAACATTCGCAAATGGATTCAAATTAATTTGGGACTTTGGAAAGGTCCTATTGGTCACATTGTTGATCGCTATCTCGATACTCTTGAAACGTTTAAAATTTCGAATGACGGAAAGGGATTGGAATATTTCATTCCTTCAACAACGAAATCCATCGGAGATTTACTTCCTCCAGATTTCATGGAAACCAAATACACGGTTATCGCTGTAGGTGGCGCGCATGAAGGGAAGCGTTGGAGTGAAGAAAATTGGGTGGAACTCTCAGAAAAATTTCACGAGGAAAGAATAATTTGGATAGGGGGAAAAGAAGATTCAATTCAATTGAATCATTCACCTCTTCATCTTGATTTAATTGGAAAGTGTTCCGTTCATGAAAGTGCTCGCATTATAGAATATGCGAAAGCTGTGATCTGCGGAGATACGGGTATGATGCACATTGCTGCTGCATTCAAAAAAGACATTATTGCTTTGTGGGGATGTACAACTCCAAATTTAGGAATGGGAGTATACAGACCCAAGCCAAAAGTTGGCGAACACATGCATTCAATATATCTTCAGGCGAAGCGAAAAGGACGACCATGTTCGAAGCTAGGAAATCATTGCAAATACGGTATGCATAACAAGTGTATAGACGTCATTCATGTGAATCATGTGGTAAACGCATTTAATAAATTGAAAAACAAATGGCAATGAAAACAGTATCACCAAAAGAAACGCTAACGATAGCTACGCATTTCGTCCTTCCTGAAAACACCAACACATTGGGAAATCTAATGGGAGGACAACTTCTGAATTGGTTGGACATTGCATCTGCAATTTCAGCGCACAGACTTTGTAAACGAGTTGTGGTTACTGCTGCAGTTAACAATGTGTCATTTCAACACCCAATTAAATTGGGAGACATCGTTATTATTGAAGCAAAAGTCTCAAGGAGTTTTGCCACGTCTATGGAAGTGTTCATGGATATATATGTTGAACACCATACAACAGGAGAGAAAATTAAGTGCAACGAAGCCATTTATACGTTTGTTGCGGTAGATCAGATGGGAAGCCCCATTCATGTTCCGGAATTGCTTCCTGAAACGAAGGAGGAAAAATTGCGATTTGAAGGTGCTTTAAGAAGACGTCAACTACGTTTGATTTTAGCCGGAAAAATGAAGCCTGAAGAGGCTAGTGAATTAAAAGCATTGTTCGCATAATGGATACGGTAAAAGCTCTTCATATCATTTTTGTTGTGACTTGGTTTGCGGGTCTTTTTTATATTTTCAGACTGTTCGTCTACCATGCTGAAGCGCAAGAAACAAAAGAAGAACTCGAGCGCGAAATTCTTATCAAGCAATACAAAATTATGGAGTGGCGCCTGTGGTACATCATCACTTGGCCAAGCGCAATTTTAACACTTATTTTGGGTGTAGCCCTTTTATATTTCAATCCAGGTTATCTGACACAGCCGTGGATGCTATTAAAATTGTTTTTTGTTTTTTGTCTTTATGCTTATCAGATTTTAGGGCAACGAATTTTTAAAAACCTATACGAAGACAGAAGAACCTACAAAGCTTATCACATGCGTATGCTGAATGAAGTGAGCACCTTGGTTTTAATTGCAGTGGTTTTTCTAGTAGTGCGTAAAGATGAGCTGAGCTGGGTTTGGGGAGTCTTGAGTATAATTGGAATTGGCATAATTCTTACTTTTGCTGTTCGGGCATACGCGAACTACCGCAAGAGGAGTAACTCGTAATGCGAAAAAAAAGTATTTTCATATCTTTATAAAAAATCAACACGGCATGAATAGAGTTTTGTTTTTACTATTGATAGCTCTTCAGGTATTGAGTTTTCAGGCGATTGGGCAGAAAAAAAGCTTGCCCGACTGGCTAGCATCTGAAAAGAAAAACGAGAAGTTGGTCCATGTAAATGGAGTTACAATTGCCGATGATACCAACTCAGAAATGCCAACCCGAATAACAGTTGAAATCTTCGGTTCTGAGCCGAAGAAAGCAACGTTCGATACGTTTAGCGATAGAGGAAATTTTGAATTTTTCTTGCGCCCGAATGCCATCTATCATATCTCTTTTGAAAAAGATGGATACTTAACAAAAATGCTAGAAGTTGTTACCGATAACATCCCAGACAAAGAGTGGAAGGTGGGTTTTGTCCTTGAGTTGCAGGTGTCTATGGAAATATCTGTTGAAGGTTTCAGCGATGAACTTCAATCTGCGCCATACGCTCGTTGTATGTATAGCGGGAAGTCAAGGAAGATTGAATTTGATAAAGCGTTCTCGAAAGAATCTAAAGCTTCTTGGGAAAAAGAACGATTGCGTTGCTTGAAGAAATAACTTAAAGGGCGTAATGCCCTTTTATTTTTTCAAATAGAACATAGGAAAGTTTGTAGTAGCTCTCGGCTGTCCAGCCAGCAACATGCGGAGTTATTAATACATTGGAATAGGTCAAAAGTTTTTCAAACAAACTATTTTCATTCAACCCTTCTAACGAAGATTTTTCAAAAGGGAGCACGTCTAGAGCTACATGGGTAACAATCCCTTCATCCAATGCATTCATAAGATCAAGTGCATTCACATGTCCTCCGCGCGAAGTGTTGATGAATACAATT
>CANIBZ010000093.1 GCA_947466425.1 Flavobacteriales bacterium | reverse complement strand
TTGAACCAATAACTCTCATTCGGAAACAAACTCACGTTGAATCCAGTCGGATTTCCAGTTAAAGCATCAGGCAGAACCCTTCCTCCAATATCTGAAAAGCTTACTTTATTCTCATCGGAATAATTCACATATCCTGTGGCTGCTTCACCCCCACCAAGTGCTAAATAATTCCCAGACCCGTAGGCCTCGAAGTAGCCCATATTCCCGTTGTGGTAACGTCCGCCAACCATTACATCTTCATTCCAACCTTGGTCATATCCCCAAAGATTTATAGCCATAATACCGTAGTTCTTAGCATCAAAGCTTTGCATAAAATCTGAAGAGACGTTTATTCCACCGTCGTTGCTACACCAGATGGTTTCGGTAGTTGGACTGTCTTTGTATATTCTGAATTCTTGCTGATCCACGTGGTAGTTTGGAAGTCCGCCAATGTATCCGGCCACACCACTGAATGTTGTTCCCGCATCTTCTGTGAGCCAGACATTAAGTCCCCCAACTAAAACTTTATCGGGATTAATCTGCGAAGCCACCAAGGTGGTGTTGTAGTGAATTTGCGTGTAAGTGCCGTCGTCGGCAGAGAAGTTCATGAGGTTTGGATGAGTGTCCACATTGTAAGGTGTACCAATGGTTCCATGATTGTTCACCCAAGAATCACCGCCGTCGTAACTCACGTACAAGCCAATCCAACCGTTCAATTCAACATTGGTGTTGTAGGTTCCGTAACCAGCGAGAGCCACATAAATTCTATTCGGATCGGCTTCAGTCACTGCCATGTGTCCGCCCAACAATTCCACACTTGTAAAACCCGCGTTCTCTGCAAACCAGCCGTTATCGCTCATGGTGAAAGAAAGTCCTGTGTCTGTGCTTTTGTAAAATTTCGCAATGCCTACAGAGGGCTCGAAATGCACGGTATACACAACCGAATAATCATTCGGTTTGAAAGAAACGGTCATGCATTCATTGGGAAGAATTTCTGTCCAGGTATCGCCTGTATCGGTAGATCTGTATAAACCTAAATTTGTTGCCGCGAATACAATGTTGGGTTGAAGGGGATGAAATTGAAATTCCCAAACGTTTATGTTTAAGGATTGAAAAACTGCGCTGCCCGAAATGTTCCAAGTTACACCACCATCTGTAGACTTGTAAATTTCATTGTTTCCACTGAAAAGAACAGTGTTTATATCGGTCGGATGACAACGTACAGCGCTCACTCCTCCTACAATTAAATTCTTTGTCGCGAAATCCCATGTAGTTCCGGCGTCTATGCTTTTGTACACACCGCCTGACTCTGTTCCGCAGTAAAGCGTGTTGTTGTCCACGGCGCTTCTATCGTGGCAATACACGTTTGCGTGTTCGCTAATTGGGGTTAGGCTTCCGTCTGAAGTGAAATGCACTTTCGGACCGCAGTAATTCCAGATGCCGCTTCCGCGATCTTCTGAATTCATGGTTTCATTTCGGTTGGAAAAAAACCGTGCTTGGTTGGTGCTTACCCAACGTTTGTAGTATTGTGTATGAACAGTTTTCTCAAACGTGTGTTCGCTGAAATACGACTCATAGGCGGCTTTTACGACCATTGGATCGGTGCTATCGTCATACATGAGCTTCGCCCACTCGGGCAGCTTTGGATCGTTTTGAAAGTTCTTTGCGAAGTGAACTTGCGCATTTGCAATCAATACTTGCGAAGCAAAAGCAAAAAGGAGTACGAGTCTTTTCATGGAATAAAAATAGGGAATATTCACCCTCCCCAATTCTCCCAATCTAAACTTCGGTTTCGAACGATTACTAATGTCTATTTCGCTTAAACTTAATTCACACGTCAGTACAAACTTGATTTCAATGAAAAAAATACTATTTTTAAACAAGAATTAAGATTACATGGCAAATGAATTAGAATTTTATGAAGAAGGTACTAGACTTCTTCACGCTAAACCGAAGACCACAAGGTTTGTCCTTTATTTTTTTATTATTATTCTGTGGTTTTCATGGTTGATGATCATTTCAAATCTAGATATTGCAGATCCAAGTTCAACTTCCAATGCGAAGGCCAAAGGTTATTTGACTATTCTAAACTTTCTCTCAGATCATCCCGTGATTTACTTTTTAATCACTTTTGGATTATCGGTTTCTATTATTATCAAAAACATTCAAAATAGTTATCCGGTTTTCTTTTTCATTGAAGATGGAAAATTATTCGCGAAAAGAAAAAACGGGATTTTAATTCATATGTTTTGGAATTTTTGGTTTGATGTTTATGAAATAGAAAAAAACACAATAAGTACTTTTTACACCGGGAAAAAAAACAGTATTGAAATCATTTTCAACAACCCTCATCCATTAACCAAAAACATTCAAGAATGTAATATTTTCATAGAACCAAGTTATTCTTCTCATACATCAGCTATCGTTGATTTCTTAAATGAAAACTACACAGCAAAAGGAGGTTCGAAAGCTTAAAACTACTAAGAGAAAAATTAGTCGCTTGCTAAAAACGCAAAGCCATTTCCTAATTCCAACAGAAAATCTTGCAGATGCGCGATTATAGCACTTTCCAAATCTTTCTCATAATAAGAATTTTCTTTCTTCAAATCTAAAAACTCTAAAACCATTGGATCCTTTATTATTTCTCTTGCGTCTGATGGTAATTTCTCATTCCTAGCTATTGCCAATACATCTTTTCGATTGCTACTCATTAAAAGACGTTCATACAGCCCACTATTTATCTGACGATCAAGTTGTCGTGAAGACCAATTGTTCTTTACACTTTCTGCGACATAAAACTCTCTTTTATCAGAATTATCAAGACCTAAAAGAGATTTGTAATGAGTCCAACTCAATTGCGTCCGCAGTGCGGACGCAATTGGAAAATTCCGGTAAAATTGACGATAACGCTCCAATTGTCGGATTGAAAAACCACTTCCGTATTCAGGTAATAATTGTTTTGAAAGAAATCTGATTAAATAGGTTCCGTAATTCGCTCTATCCTTTCCTTGTTGTTCTTCTTCAAAAATTCGCTTTCCAATATTCCAATACATAATAATACGCTCATTTTCGATAGCCCTAAGAGCCACGTTTTTTGCATTAGCTATTATGGCTCGTATCTCGAGAATTAAAGATTGATTTTGACGCATTATTAATTGTAGTAGTTATCTAGATTGTTTTATGTTGAAAGAGAAATAGAGGGTTCCTTTTCACCCTCCCCAATTCTCACGATCTAAACTTCTATACTGAATGGCTTCAGATATATGTTCACTCTGAATATTCGAAGAGGCTCCCAAATCGGCAATCGTGCGAGCAACTTTCAAAATGCGTTCATACGCTCTCGCCGAAAGCTGAAGCTTATTCATCGCCAACTTCAACAACTCGGAACTGGCTTCGTCTAACGCGCAATGCGACTTCAACTCTTGCGTATTCATTTGCGCATTGTAATTCGTTTTGCTCTCACTGAATCGCAGCGACTGAAGTTCTCTTGCGCGAGTAACGCGCTCACGAATACCCACACTGCGCTCACCCGCGCGCTGCTCATGCAAACGCGCAAACGGAACCGGCGTCACTTCAACATGCAAATCAATGCGATCCAACAACGGGCCACTCACCTTGCTCAAATAACGTTGCACTACTCCTGAACCACACGTGCATTCTTTTTCCGGATGATTGAAATAGCCGCACGGACAAGGGTTCATGGAGGCCACCAACATGAAGCTCGCCGGATACTCAACACTGAACTTACTACGCGAAATTGTCACGTTGCGATCTTCCAACGGCTGACGCATAACCTCCAATACCGTGCGCTTGAATTCAGGCAATTCATCCAAGAATAAAACACCGTTGTGAGCCAACGAAATCTCTCCAGGTTGCGGATAAGATCCTCCGCCCACTAAAGCTACGTCAGATATCGTATGGTGAGGGCTTCTAAACGGACGATTCACAATCAACGCGTCGTGTTTCTTCAACCTTCCAGCTACACTGTGAATCTTTGTGGTCTCCAAGGCTTCATCTAAAGACAACGGTGGTAATATTGATGGAAGTCGCTT
>CANIBZ010000092.1 GCA_947466425.1 Flavobacteriales bacterium | reverse complement strand
GCTTCTTGGTACTTTGTACCCGTCATTTTCGCATCGCCTTCTTGAATTAATTTTTCGTATTCCTTTTTCTGCTTGTCCCCGTTTTTTGCTAAATCGGCTAAACGTTTGAATTCATCTTCTATTTTTTTCTTCATTGCCTCCGTATACGCGAAGTCAAAAGAGATATAGTTTGTCTGGGAGTCAAAGGCTGCTTTACCCATTGGTTCCTTCAAAATGTCCGTGTTAAACCCTTCCACATATTTAAAAAGTGAAGGCTCCATATCCACCTGAAAGGGAGTCGAGCGATCTTCCGCCGGGATATTACGAGTGTCAACGCGCATAATCTTGGTAACATAGTCTGCACGGGAAAATTTCAGATCATATGAGTAGCCTAGTGGAAGGTTGAAATCGAATTTGCCTGAACTACCCGCGTCATATACTTTTTCTTGAGCGCCGTTTTTGAAAACGATAACCTGAACCCCATCAAGCTTGGTATTTGTTTCAGAATCGCAAATTGCTTTTTTACTTTTAATTCGAATTTCTTCGCTTTGGGCAGAAATGAAATTGTTAAAAGCTAGAAAAGTTAATAAGGCAGACCAAAAAAGAAGCGGGCGAATTGCATTCATAGTTCAAAATGTAAGAATACTCAATGACAAGTAAAGATAATTAGAAAAACAGGAAATTAAAAGAAAAATAACTCCCAGAGGGAGTTAGATTTCAATGGCGGTTTGATTTAAGCATTTTCCGTCGCTGTTTTCTGCTGAAAGAGAATAGTTTCCGCGTGAAAAACCAGCCAGGTCTATTGTAACAGGTAAATTTAGTTGACCCGCTTTTTGACCGTGTATGAGTTCTACATATTTAACAATTTCTCCGGCCTCGTTTCTTAGAACAACACGCACATCTTCTTGTTGGTTTAATACAAATTGTAATGTGCTTTCTACATGTTTTGGTTTTCCTGAAAACGCGAGGCCCGAGCCGTCTTCAGATTCTTCGTAATCGACTCTGTAGTTAGGGAGCGGAACATGTTTGTGTTTTGCAGCTATTTCCTGAAGCGGATTGGTTTTCATTTTGCTGTTTTCGTAACTAACAATGGAAGCAACCGAATGGTTATTCGTAAACGCCCAAACAAGTTGCTGTATACCCTCGTGATTTCCTAACCTCTTGGCTTCGATTTCTTCCAACGCTGCTACAAGATCAGAATTTGCCATTTCTGTTTTCCCAAGTTCTTTGAAGCCGTTATAGGTAGATTTTGCGCTTGCATTTCCGCATGCGGTGTTCATTAAAGTTGTTTTTTCTTCTCCTGGAGCTAAATAAATTTCCTTTGATCGCAAAACAACAAAGGGCTGATAGTCAGAGCTGGCAGTATAGAATACTCGGCCAGTTTCAACGTGAAGTGCTAAAGAATCCTTGGTGGTGTTTTTAACTTTTAATTTTAAATAGCCGTTAGTTCTAATGTGATCAACAATTCCCGAGAACGAGATTTTCTTATCCTTGGTTGCCTTCGCAAAGCTGCAACGTTGGATTTCTTTTTGTGCAAATGCATGAACACAAAGGGTCAGTAGACCAATAATTAGGATTTTCGTTTTCATTTTACGGGAGTATTTGGAGTTGATGAATTACTGATACGTGTTAAATCTTTTTGGCGGATAAATACAATTGTATTGTTCTTATTGTCTGTTAGTCTGAGGAAATCAGGTATTTCACCGAGCTTGAAACGGTATGTTTTCGACTTGGATTCATTTTTCATAGAAACATCCATTGAAAATTCTGAGAGGACCGAAACATTTCCAAACGGAATTTCTACCGATTTGCTATGGCTAGCGAGCTGTTTTTCAAAGTTAACCTGAACATTTTTTTGAGAAAACTCGATCCGATTTAGTCGGATAGATGGGGCTAGGATAACTTTGATTTTTCCTTTTGTTTGATCGTTTTCAAAGAGTCCGAAAACACCTGATTCGTTAACATGAACGACGTGATACTTCATGTCATTGATTGTTTGAGAATTTACTTTTTTTCCTTTGATAATATTCCATTGCTTTTCGCGATAATTCCATTTTAGGAAAAGTAACTTTTCATTTTTAGAGTTCGAAGATTGAGGAACAAGAATGTCTATTCCTTCTTCTGCGAATCTCCCCTCAGGAAGAAATACATCGAAAGCTGATTTACATTTTAATATTTGCCCCTTCGTATTTGTAGTGTTGAAGTTCGATGAAAGTTCATCGAATTTCAAATAACGCACGTCGGGAGTGTCTGTGGCAGTGGCTCTGAGCAATGAACCAAGAAGGAAGAGTATTGTTGTTATGTATTTCATGGCTTTGGCTATTTTTGGAAGTAGGCGTTTATTTTCTTTTTATTGTTGAAGATGCTCACGATGTTTTTATTCTTTACAGGTGTTTCTTCTATCCACTCTTTCCCAGTTGCATCTTGACACACACTTCTGATTACACAATCTTTCTGGTCTTTTGGGCTTTTAAAAGCTGCTTTTTTTTGGTTTCCCGAAATGACCCCTTCGATTCGAACAAATGGTTCGCTAGATATTAGTTCAGTGTATATTATAGCTGCGTTTTTAGGGGCGGCAGCAGTTACAGTTTTAACACTTACTGATTTGCTTTCGACTAAGGCATATAAACCGGACTCTTCAATTCTTGCAGAGAAATACTGTTTTTCCTTTTTAGAGGTTAATTTCACGGTCGTTCCGGTTTTAGACCACTCTCTATTTATGTTATTCCAATGTAATAAGAGGTAGCTCTTTTTTTCTGAGAGAGAAACAGGAAGTTGGGCTATAACGGTTTTTTTAGGGACTTTTCCGTTTTGAAAGTCAATCTTGATCAACTCACGTATGAGTATGATCTTATTTTCAAAGCTTGAGGAAACGTTAGCGTTGTATAAATCTTCTTGTGAGTTGAGTGATTTATATGCGAGTGTATTTGCAAGTTCAACGTCTTCAGGTTGACAAGTAATTAAAAGGGAATTTGTATTAGTGAAAACGCTGTCTGGATGAATTATTGTTGCTGTTACTTCATAGTTTGCAATCTCAATATTCATTACAGGGATATTTTTACATCCTTCATGCTCGTAGTTAAATGAAATACGTCCGAAATCGAGATGTTCCTCTTTAAAAAATTCTTTTAACTCTTTTTCTCTTTTGTAAAACAGCGCCTGTTTTTTTACATCAGCATTTTTGGAAGGTTCTTGTAAAGTTACTTTCAAGCCTTTTGCTAAATAAAGTTCCTCGGCAGAACGAAACAAATTATCTCTCGTTTCGGAAGTGAACTTTTCAGAGTCCTTTTCAAATTCAACGGGAATGTTAATGGCGTTTGCACTTAGAATCTTTCCAGCGCAAAATAAAACAGCAATTAATTTTTTCATAGCGTTGGGGTTTAGGGTGTTCTGCCTCATAACGAGATTTATTTTTTGATAATTGTCTCATGGATTTTTTTATTTTATTGTGTGAGCGGTGATTTTTTTTGCAGATTTGTTTTATGAATATGAGTTATTGGGAAAGACAGTCGTTTTTAGAAACCTTTGATGTGCTTGTTGTAGGTGCAGGTATTGCAGGACTTTCAACAGCAATTGAATTGAAGAATAAAAATATCGATTTGGAAATTGCGGTTTTAGAACGAAGTTGGCTAAGTGATGGTGCAAGTTCTAAGAATGCTGGATTTGCTTGCTTCGGAAGTATTTCTGAATTTGTAGACGACATGAAGGATATGTCGTTTGATGAAGTTGTGAATCTTGGTGTTAGACGATTTCGAGGAATTGAAAAATTAGTAAAAAATTATTCTGAAGATGTTTTAAAGCTTGATTGGAATGGCGGACATGAATTGTTTTTTGAAGAGGATAAAGAAAGTTTTATTCAGTGTTGCAAACTCGTAGAAAAATTTAATGATGCCTTTGATTCAAAAATAGGGTTGCGCCCGTACACTGTTTCAACACATTCAGAATTTCAAGGAATATTGAATTTAGTTGGAGTCATTTCGAATAAATATGAGGGAGGATTGAATACGGGAGCCATGCTTCGGGCTATGGTTGACCGTGCTTTGAAAATAGGTGTTAAAGTTTTCAATGGCGTGGAAGTGAACGGTTTTCAGGCCAACGGAAACAAAATGCAGGTTGACACATCAGTTGGAATTTGGAAGTCAAGACGATTGGCGTTTTGTATAAGTTCTTTTCACTCCCATTTGTTTGAAGAATTAGAAATGAAAACCAAGCGAAATCAAGTTATCGTTACAATGCCTATTCCCGAT
>CANIBZ010000091.1 GCA_947466425.1 Flavobacteriales bacterium | reverse complement strand
GTATCTAATTTTTGTTTGAAGTAAACCTTCTCGGTGCTGTCTTTGAAGATTCGAACCTGCGCGTTGGTTATGCTCCACGATTTTGTTTCCGGCTTGTAATTCGCAGAGGAAGAAATAAGTTTAAACGTGAGCTCGCCGTCTTTCCAGCGCTCCAACGAAAAGTTACTTCCTCCTAAATTACCCGGATTGTATCGTTGGAAATAGGCAATAAGACCGGGTTCAATTTCACGGTGAATGTCCTTGTCTTGAATTGTTAATTGCTCTTTCAGGTACTTCACTTCGAATTCGAATTTTCTTTTGTTCGCAAGAGGAACAAGGTAATGCCCGAATATTAAAGAGATGGAAATAAGTGAAAACGCAACGATGAAGTATGGTCTTAAAATACGATTGTAACTAATGCCGGAAGACAGCATAGCAATAATCTCTGATTGCTGAGCAAGTTTACTTGTGAACCAGATCACAGTGAGAAAAATAATAAAGGAACTCAGTAAATTTCCAAAGTACAAGCAAAAATTAAAATAATAATCGAAGATAATTTCCCAGAGTGTTGCTTCCGATTGCAAAAGATCATCAATGTTTTCGCTTATGTCAAATACAACTGCAATAATTACAAAAGCACCAATCATGAATAGAAAGGTTCCAATGAATTTTTTAATGATGTATCTGTCTAATATTTTTATCACAGGCGAACGGAGAGTCTTTTCACGGTTTCATCTTTCCAAGCTGCGAATGTACCTTCAATAATTTTTTCACGGGCTGTTTCAACCAAACGTAAATAAAAATTAAGGTTGTGCACCGATGCAATTTGAAGTGCGAGGATTTCATTTGCAGCGAATAAATGTCTGACATATGCTTTCGTGTAGTAGGAATCTACATAACTATCGCCCGATTCATCAAGTGGAGAAAAATCGTTTTCCCACTTTTTGTTTTTCATGTTCATGGTGCCATTCCAAGTAAACAACATTCCATTGCGTGCATTGCGCGTAGGCATTACGCAATCGAACATGTCAACACCAAGGGCAATGCACTCTAGAATATTTGCTGGTGTTCCAACACCCATTAAATAACGGGGTTTGTCGGCTGGAAGAATGGAGCAAACGAGATCAGTCATTTCATACATCATCTCGTGCGGTTCTCCAACACTCAATCCGCCAATAGCATTTCCAAATGCTCCCTTGTTTGCGATATATTCAGCACTTTCTTTTCGAAGGTCAGGGAACACACTTCCTTGGACAATTGGAAACAGTGCTTGCTCGTGACCATACAAAGGCGTGGTTTCATCAAGTCTTTTGAAACAACGATCCAACCATTGATTGGTAATGTGAAGCGATTCGCGTGCATAAGTTTTGTCGCAAGGGTAGGGAGGACATTCATCGAAAGCCATAATAATATCGGCACCTATACTTCGCTGAATGTCCATCACGTTTTCTGGAGTAAAGGTGTGCTTTGATCCGTCGATGTGTGATTTGAAAACGACCCCTTCCGGATTTATCTTTCTGTTTTTGGAAAGACTATACACTTGATATCCTCCGCTGTCGGTAAGAATGGGGCTATCCCAATTCATGAACTTGTGAAGACCTCCGGCTTGTTCTAAAATTTGAGTTCCCGGACGCAGGTATAGGTGATAGGTATTTCCTAAAATAATTTGAGCCTTTACGTCTTCTTTTAAATCTTGCTGAGTAACGGTCTTCACCGAACCAATGGTTCCAACGGGCATGAAAATCGGAGTCTGAATTTTTCCGTGAGGAGTCTCTAAAACTCCCGCTCTTGCTTTCGATAATGCGTCCTTCGCCTCTATTGAGTACTTCATTTCTTCTTCACTTCAACTTTTGGTTTGTCTTCAATCATACGAGTTTCGATATGAGATAAATGTTGAAGCCAATTTGAGATGCCATCTAATTCTGATGCTGAAACAGAAATTGCCGGGTTGGCTTCAGCTGAATGTTCTGTCCATTTAATTTTATTTTGCTTCGCCGCACTGTTGAGTCGAACCTCTTGGTTTGATTTGGAATTTGAGTAAACCAAATAGTTGCATTTTTGAGAAATCTTCAATCGGTCAAGTGTTGCGTAATTAGATTGAGCATCTTCGCCAAACATGCGCACTGCTGTTAAGTCTTGACCGAATTCTTTTCCTGGAAAGTTAAGTCTATTCAAGGTTATTCCCAAGAATGAATCGTTGCCCGTCGCGCTTGCGTTCAAAGCCAAATAAGCACCTAGTCCTTCTCCGATTAAATAGGAATTATCCTGTAGAATGGAGTACTCTTTGCTCAAGGTGGCGAGAAGCAGTCCAATATCTTCTGGAAACGCTCCAATCAAATCAGAATAGGCAAATCCAATTTTAGGTCTGAAAGAAAAACGAGTGTTCCAAACGAAAACAGCATATCCACTTTGGCAAAGATGCTGAACCGTTGGATTGAATGCGTTTGAGTAGGGAAGGAAAATGTTTTTTGGAATATAGATCACTAAAGGGTAGCTGGACTTCTCTGCTTTTGTCGGAAGGTACATACGGCCCGTTTGTGGGGTTACTTCACCCGTTTGAATTTGTGAAATTTCACTAGCAACGAAACTAAGGTTCTTTCCATCTAATCTATCGGATGCCACAGGCTTAGCCTTGTTATTTTGCCACACGAAATACTTAGGTTTTGTTACCTCCCCTTGCACACAGAACAATGCTGAGTTACTTTTCTCGTTGAAATCAATCACTTGAATTGATGATCCTTTATAGCTTTCCTGCGCGAAGGATAGGATTTTTTGAACTGAAGTGTTTTGCGATTCTTGATATTCAGCGGCGCTAATGCTATTTGTAGTCAAAGCCACCTCGTTGCCAATAATAAAAAGATCTGTGCAGCTTTCACCTGTTTTGTTATTTAACGGCTTTATTCCTGTTTTCGAAATGGCGCATGCATAGGTAGTTAAACTTTGGAAATTTGTAATTCCATAAAACACATCTCCAGAGGCATTGCATCCCTTGGTTTCGAAGTAGTAACCTGAAGAAAATTCAAACAGACTTTTCCCCAATTTCCCGTTCTCTACCGAATGAATTTTTGAAATCATATTGCTGTGAATAGCTACTCCAACAACTCCTTTCGATTTGGAGAAATACCAACCAAAAACCTCTCCTGATAATGTTCCAACTGTTGTCAGTTTTTTTGAAGCGAGGTCAAATTTCTCTATGGATGCGCTGCTTCCATTATGATTGCTGAAATAGGCCGAGCCGGAAGTTGTTCCAATATATTCATTCGAAGAAATAGTAGCAATCACCTTGCTTGTTGCAATTTCAATGACATCGAAAGAGGGCGTTTCAGTTTGAATTTCAAGCGCAATGAATTGATCGCTTAAGAAGAAAACTTGAGATGCTTTCGAGATAGAGTTGGACTTTATTTCGGTGAGCTTTTCAGTTGCAACATCCGCAACAATCAATGATTTTATTACACCAATTTGATGAAGCTTTGCAACTTTATCACCAGCCTCATTCAATTTGATAGAGAGAATCTGTGGTTCACTAAAAAAGAAGGTTGAAGGATATGGTGCATGAGAAATAACCACAGTTTTGTTTGAGCTTGCGGAGGGAGGGTTCACTTGCAAGCCCTGGCAAAATGATGCGAAAGGAGCGAATACTCCAAACGAACAAAGGAAAATTGAAAGAGTCTTTTTCATGTTTCAAATTTAGTGAAGGTTAAGCAGAATGAAGTTATTCACATTCAAAGAGTCCTGTTTTTTATAATTCTAATTGAAAATGACTTTTTAGTTCGGATTAGAGGGGGTATATTTGCTTAAAATTGTAAAAAATCACAAACCACCCCCTTAAAATTAGGGGGCAACGACAAAAAATATGAGTTTAAGAAAAAACGCGCAACAAGAAATTAACAGCAGAGTTGCTATGCCAATCGCCGCAAGTGGACAAAGAATTAGTGAATACTTCGGAGACAATGTATTTAATCCGCATAAAATGCGTGAATACCTTCCAGAGGATTTGTATGACAACTTAATGTCTTGTATTAATCAAGGAACGCGCATTGACAGAAACGTAGCAGATCATATTGCTGCCGGTATGAAGGAATGGGCAATCAGCAAAGGAGCGACTCACTTTACACACTGGTTCCAGCCTTTAACAGGTGCAACTGCGGAAAAGCACGATAGCTTCTTCAAGCCTTTGGGCGACGGAAGAGCTATTGAGAAATTTGAAGGTACCATGTTGGTTCAGCAGGAGCCCGATGCTTCTTCATTTCCAAACGGTGGAATTCGTAACACATTTGAAGCACGCGGATACACCTTGTGGGATCCATCTTCACCTGCATTCATCGTTGGAAACACTTTGTGTATTCCAACCATCTTCATTTCATACACTGG
>CANIBZ010000090.1 GCA_947466425.1 Flavobacteriales bacterium | reverse complement strand
CGTGCTGTGAAAATGGAAGTGCATGAACAAATGTCATTTAGACCACTCTTCGCGTAATTTCAGAAGGTCATCTTTTGACTTAGGTCTTTCACTTCCGCGCCAAATAAACTCGTCTAATTTGAATTGAGAGGCTTTGGCTTTTTGAATGCTGTTGTACAAACTATTCGGTTCATTTTCAAGTGTAACTTTTTGTATCGTTTTTGCTGCCATTTCAATACGAATGTTTGAGCAATCCGTGCGGTTCAATCCACTAATCTTTGTTCTTTTATTTTTCTCTTCTGTAGAGAAATAGGCGAGCTGCCCGTTTCCTTTTATCTGAACCTCGTGAAGATCATTTTTTATGAATTGACCATGAAGAGATTTTCCTCTTATTTGATTGAAATAGCCAGGAACAACTTCAGATGCTAAAAAACTCTTTTCAGGAACATAAAGAAAGTCTAAACTGTCGTTTTTGAAGTGCAGGTCTATCTCCGTTCCTGTAAGTTGATTAGCATCGTTCCAGAGCACAGGAGAGTAGAACATACGCATAATCGAATCTGCCTCTGAAAGTGAGAGCGAATCGCATTTGCCTTGCAAGTCTTTGCTGAAAAGGAGAACGTGATGATATGCTTTTATATCGCGATTTTCAGCACCTGTTTTTTTTGCGAAAAGTGTATCCGCAACGATAAAGAGTGTATCCTTGTTTTCGAGTATTTTTTCAAGGATACTTTTTCCAGTTACCCAGGAAATTTCATTTGTTTCCTCATGGCGTCCATAATCCCCTCGAATGGTCAAATCGGAATTGTTATCAAGGATTATAACATTCTGAAAGGCTTCGCCCCATTTTTCTTTCCCGTTATAAAAAATACTATCGCCGAAAAGCGTTTGTTCTTTTGATTTTACACGAGCGTTTTTTTTGAAACTGCATGTCTCTATTTTAGAATTGAAGTAACCGTTCTCGCATTTAATTTCAAGGTCTTTTCCTTTGATGGTTGTTGGTCCATAGAAGTAGGAGATTTCTGTAACTGTATTGTACAACATGGTATCTGAGACAACTGTATAGTCTTTATTTTTTACAGTGACTTTTCTCCTAAATGTGAAGTTGTTTGAAGGGCTGTGGTACCGACCTGTTTGAGAAACTAATTCATTGTTGTTTTTGTTGGAAATAACTTTTCCTCCTCCAGAATAGGTAGCTACCTCAGACCTCATGTTGTAAGACATGTTTGGTGAATTAAGGGTCATTCCACCGTCAGTGAAAATACAATTTTCATTCAGTGTGGCAGATTGAGAAGACTCAGTGAAGAACAATCTTTTTCCAGAAATACTATACTCTCCTGATTTGTTGACACGAATGTTGCCGAATGCTTGAAAATTTCCGTTGCTGAATTTGTAAGCCGAGTCGCAATAAAAATCTGTTCCGTCGAATTTTAAATGAACATGTCCAATGAGTCGCTGACCATTGATTAGATTTTTATTGAATGCTATTTTATCTGCATGCACCAATTGCACGTGTTTGGCTTGAGCCGCTGAATTCTGAGATATCAGAATTACGGAAAGCGCAACAAGAACTATTTTAATGAAGTTATATATTGTTCGAAGTTTATCTAACAATGGTTTGCTCTCGGTCAGGTCCAACAGATACATAGGTTATTGGGATTTCCATTTCCTTTTCAATAAATGCAATGTAATCTGAAAGTTCTTGCGGGAATTCTTCTATGGTGCGAATCTTCGTTAAATCAGCATTCCAACCTTTAAGAGAAGTGTAAATAGGTTCTACTTTTCCATCTAACAAATCATAAGGCATTTCATCTGTTTGAATACCGTTGATGTTGTAATGCGTACATATAAGAATTTCTTCGAAGATGCTAAGCACGTCTGCCTTCATCATATATAATTCTGTAATTCCATTTAGGCGACAAGCATAGCGAAGAGCAGGAATGTCAAGCCATCCGCAACGGCGTGCACGTCCGGTTGTTGAGCCGAATTCGTTTCCTTCTTTACGCATTCTTTCGCCTACCTCATTTTCTAATTCAGTTGGAAAAGGACCGCTACCCACTCGCGTACAATAGGCCTTGAAAATACCGAAAGCAGAACCTATTGAGTTAGGAGCAATTCCAAGTCCGGTGCATGCTCCAGCCGCAACCGTGTTGCTTGAAGTCACAAACGGATAAGATCCGAAATCAATATCGAGAAGTGAACCTTGAGCGCCTTCAGCCAAGATCTTTTTGTCTTCACGAATGGCTTTGTGCAGATAGTTTTCGCTGTCTATGAAAGTTAAGGTTTTTAATATTTCAATACCCTCGAACCATTTTGCTTCCATCTCATCGAGTGAATATTCAAAATGAAAATGCGTAAGCATTTTTTTATGCTTTTCAACTAGCGTGTTGTATTTCTCTAAAAAATTATTTGAAAGAATATCGCCAATACGAAGGCCGTTGCGTCCGGTTTTGTCCATGTAGGTTGGGCCAATTCCTTTCAATGTAGATCCTATTTTGGATTTGCCTTTTTCTGCTTCTGAAGCGGCATCTAAAAGTTTGTGTGTCGGAAGAATGAGGTGTGCTTTCTTAGAGATAAGAAGTCGAGAAGCTACATCTACATTTTTTGCTTGTAATTTTTCGATTTCAGTGGCGAAAACGACTGGGTCAATAACGACACCATTTCCAACTACATTGGTTACATGATCATGGAAAATTCCGCTAGGAATGGTGTGAAGGACGTGTTTGGTTCCGTTGAATTCAAGCGTGTGGCCCGCGTTCGGTCCGCCTTGAAATCTGGCTACGATGTCGTATTTCGGAGTTAATACATCGACAATTTTTCCTTTTCCTTCATCGCCCCATTGAAGGCCTAACAATACATCTACTTTGCTCATTCTGATTTGTAAAGCACAAAAGTAGTGGGTTATTCAAAATAAGCCTTATTTTCTTCTAGGAAATTTTCCAACTTACTTCTCATAATGAGTCTGCTAATGACTTTCATATTGGAATCAAGGGCAATGAGTGTTGGTGTAGACGGGGCGG
Organism: Flavobacteriales bacterium; assembly: GCA_947466425.1. Classification (GTDB taxonomy): domain Bacteria; phylum Bacteroidota; class Bacteroidia; order Flavobacteriales_D; family Sanyastnellaceae; genus CAIZGX01. The sequence continues at coordinate 1,364 of CANIBZ010000090.1, read as the reverse complement.
GGTAATGCTTAGCGAGAAATGGCCGCTTGTCCATGGGAGGAAGGACATTGATCCAAGGTTGTTGGTGCGTTAATAGATTATTTTTCCAAGGCGCTTCCTCTTTGTCAATAGAGATGGCGTATACCTCCAGTCCCTTTTCATGGTATTTCTTATAAATATCTTGCAGTTGCGGGTGGAATTCTTCGCAATGCGAGCAGCTGCTCTTCCAAAACATAACCAGGGTTATTTTATTCTTTTTACATGTTTCTTCCAGCGATATTATTTTGCCCTGGGCATTGGGGTATTTAAGTTCTGCGCCTTTTTTACCAGGTGCACAATTCTTAAGTGATTCGATGAGATTTTTAGTATTTACGTTGAAAGAAGAATTGTCGGAACAACCGTCTGCGTAGTTGTTCAAGTAATAGCTTAACCCACCTTCGTTTTTATAATCTAACATTTTGTTCAAAATGAAAGAATGCAAATACTGATTAACGGCGTCGTTTTCGCCCATTCGTCCCAGCAGTTCATCTGTAAATTTCTGAGCGTATTCTTTTGGATAGGCCTTGTAAAGTTGATTGAAGTACTGGTTTAAACCGCGCACAAAAGCATAATGGAAGAGAATAATTTCATTGTTGTAATCTACATTTCCAAGAAAATGTTTGAAGTAAATAGTGCTATCGAACCGCATGAAATCATGAGGAAGTCTTCTTGAGAAAAGTGGAGCGATATTCGAGTACACTTCCGATTTATTGTCCTCTTTTCCTTTGTCAACAATTCGGGTATTGATGATTTTTTGCTTGTTGAGAAAAGCAGGATGCGAGATAGATTTATAGCTGTCATACTCCAGTTGAAGGGCTGAATAGAGGGTAGCTAGTTCAACATAATCTGTTTGCTCTGTTGAATTATACAACGAAGAGGGTAGGCCGTTCAGTTTTGAATAATCGAAAGTCAATACAATGGTTTTCGGGAGTGTTTTAGGATTTACGTAAAAATCGGTCCAGCACTTACCGGTTCCAGAAAAACGAATACGGTATTGCCCAACGTGCGAAGGTGTAAAAGGAAAGGTTAAATCACCAGAATTGTTTAATTCAGCATTATCGAGTATTTGCCACTGGTCTTTTTCGAAGGCTTCCAGAAAGACTTTTTTAGAGTTTTGTGCTGGAATATTTTCAATATGAAGTTTCAGACTCGTTTGTCCGAATCCGACCAGAATGAAAGCAGCGAATATGAAGGTTAAAATTGATTTCATGGTGAAAAAAAAAGGTCACCGAAGTGACCTTTTTGAATATGTTTAAGATTATTTACCTTGAGAAAGTTTCTCCATTTCTTTGTCGAAAGTCTCTTTGAATTTCTCGTAGTTGTAGTCTGCTTTTAATTTGTCGTTT
>CANIBZ010000089.1 GCA_947466425.1 Flavobacteriales bacterium | reverse complement strand
CCGTTTTGCTCAAAGAAATTTCCAGAGCTATTCAGCGTATAAGAGGGCTTGCGGTAAATGTCGAACGTTCCAACGTGACCGTATCTGAATAGATTGTTGCCATGCGCTGCATCTTCAGATTTATTGTAACCGTGTTGATAGTCTGCTTGTATGCGGTAAAATACGTTTTTCAAATTTGAACTTCCAGACTCATCCTCGGCATTTTTGAAGCGCTGGGCGAATTTTGCATATACTCTCCAGTCAAAACCTGTATTTTGTTGGTTGTTTTGCCAGTTTGAAAGCATGTTGCCGTAGTCAAATCCATTTCCGCGGCTAAATGCTGCTGTTCCACCAAAGGTTAAAGTAACATTTTCCGAAGCGTTCAAATCAATTTTAGCAACAATGTTTGCTTGCTTTGATCTCACGTTCATACGGGTGTTAATCTTCTCGAAGTCATTAGCGGTAAGGAAGTCAGCGTTATACAACGCACCATTTACAGTACCGTCTGCTTGAACGTTCTGACGCAATGGGTTGGCTAATATGGCTTGACGTGCATCTTCTTTCATGCGGTAGACACCACCGAAGGTTGGACCACCGTCTACTACGTCTGTATAGTTTCCTGAAAGGAAGAAACCAAGAATTGGTCTGCCTTTAGAGCCGTCAGCTTTTTTTCTGAATAAAATTGGTCCAGATAAGGAACCCTCTAAGAGATTGTATCCATAGGTGTCTAAACCTTTTGCTTGTTCTCCGATTTTAAAACCAGAGGTGATTGCTTCTATTCCTCCATTAAATTGTGAAGATGCAGAACGAAGAGAGATGTTAATTACACCGCCTGTTGCATCACCAATGTTCGCTGGAATACCCCCAGTGATAACGGAAACCTCTTCAATCGCAGATTTTGGAAGTGAGGTTGATCCACGAACTTTCATTCCATCGATGTAAATCCAGGTAGATCCTGTTCGCGCACCGCGAATGGAAATTCCTCCGCCTGTACCAGCAGAGCTTACACCGGCAACAGTCTGGGCCAATCCAAGTGCATCACGACTTGGCATTTTTTCTAATTCTTCTCGAGTTACAGTTCCTCCGGACGCTCCACCATCTTTATCGATAAGCGGAACGCGGTATTCCTTAATCTCAATTGTATTCATTTCAACACCCGAACTCATTTCAGCATTAGCAAATTGAATTTTTCCCGCTGAAATTGGAATTCCAGTTTGACTCTGTGTTTGGTATCCAACGAAATTGAATTGAACCTCGTAGGTGCCAGGATCTATAGGCTTAATGGTGTATTGCCCATCCGGATCTGTTTGGCCACCTGTAATCAGATTTCCATTCAAAAACAGAATGACATTCACAAAAGGAAGAGGCTTCTTAGTCTCTTTGTCTATGACTTTTCCTTTCAAAGTTCCACCACTTCCTTGTGCAAGAGCACTAGATACTGAAAGGGCAATTAAACTCAAAAGCAGGTAAAATTTTCTCTGCATAAAAACCAGGTTAAGGAATTATTAAAGTATACAACGGGTGCTAAAATAAGGCAAGCTTAGGTTAATTCCCAAAGTTCAGTAAATCAATCTTTGCATTTTTTATATTTTGTTCTGATTATCAAAGGAGTAGGTGGTTTTTGTCACACTCCTTGGCAAAGCTAATTAATCAATTGAATTTTTTCTGATTTACATTGAATTTTGAAAACTAAATGATTAGTTTTTTTTCGTTTCTAACCTCTATCTTCTTCGAATCCAGATGCGTTTGTACCACGGGAGATTTCCAAATTTTCTTTGCCGCTGTGATTTTTTTAAGTGTCTCTTCATTCGTTTTTTTTCTTTTTTACCTTGAAAATCTTGGTGTTGCTTCACACGATGGAGATATTCCTTTTCAATTTTATCGTGCTGCGCTTTTTTTATTGCTTCTGCATTTTCAGGTGTAACAACGTCGTTTGTGGTTTGAGCAAATGAACCCATTCCAAATAGGAAAAATAGGAAAAAAAATAAGTTCTTCATTTGTAGATTTCGTAGGTGTATTTTGTGATGAGAATATCTTTGGACCCCATATCCTGATCAAGCGTGGCTTCAATGAATGAGGTAGGCGTATACAAAATTTCAATTTCTCTGATGAGTAAAGAATTTGCGTAGTAATCGACTTTAGTCAGATTGCCGATTTTGTCATAGAAAAAATTTTCTCGTTTTGTTTCTTTGTTTGTTCCGCTTTCAATGGTTGAAATTTTAGCAATCCAGCCTTTGTCGTTGTAGGTATAAGTTTTACTTAAACTTTTCCCACTCAAGGTAAGCTCCTTTTCCTCCTTGGTTACAAAACCTGCGGTGTCACGAAACACAAGATCAACAGAATAAGGAAGGCCGTAATTGTTGAAGCTTTCTTTTCTAAGAATTAAGGAAGAGGGTTCGGAATATTTGAAAGTTTCGGAGTTCACAGTTACTGATAACCCGGGTATCAACTTCAATTTTTCGACGCTTTTGTTTTCAGATACGGAATTGTCAATTCGAGAAACTCTCCCCTTGTTGTCGTAAAAAAAAGCTGTTGTAGAATAACCGTTTCGACCTAACTCATTTCTATTTTGAACCAACCCCAATTCGTTTCGGTCAAAAACAATGTGTGTGCTATCTACATTACTTAACACACTTGTGACTGCGTCAATTTTAGAGAGTTGACCCGTTTCGTTGAAGTGGTAGACGGTAATGTCAGGACGGTTTTCAATAGCCTTTCCTGTTCGCTTCATTTGGCAAACCCCTGTTATACTCGAAATTTTATTTTGCCAGAGAAATTCTTGGCTGAAAAACATTTCTTGTTGAAACGCTTTTCCTTCGCGATTGTCTAGGATTTGAGATTTTCCATATTGGACAAAAAAAACCGAAAGGATAATGAAGAAGTATCTAATCATGATGCAAACATAAAACCGAAGTGAATAAGTTCATGCATTGGTGGAAAAGCTTTGTTTTTTGAATGCAATAGTTTTTATGAGAACAAGCTTACTTTTGATGAATATAATTTCAACATGAAAGATCAAATTATTTTCGACCTGATCGAACGCGAAAGAATAAGACAAACCAACGGTGTTGAACTAATTGCTTCAGAGAATTATGTGAGCGATGAAGTTATGCAAGCGATGGGTTCAGTTCTTACAAACAAGTATGCCGAAGGACTTCCAAAAAAGAGATATTATGGCGGTTGCGAAGTTGTTGACGAAGTAGAACAAATTGCCATTGATCGTTTGAAAAAGTTATTTGGAGCATCTTGGGCGAACGTGCAACCGCACAGTGGGGCTAATGCGAATAGCGCAGTTATGTTAGCCATATTGAATCCAGGCGATGCCATTTTAGGTTTAGACCTTTCTCAAGGTGGGCATCTAACCCATGGCTCTCCAGTTAATTATTCGGGCAAACTTTACAAACCGTTTTTTTACGGAGTGGAAAAAGAAACCGGACGAGTAGATATGAATAAGGTTCGAGAAAAGGCGCTTGAATTTAAACCGAAACTTCTTATTTGCGGAGCGAGCGCATACAGCCGTGATTGGGATTACGCTTCTTTCCGTTCAATTGCCGATGAAGTTGGAGCTATTTTAATGGCCGATATTTCTCACCCTGCTGGATTAATTGCCGCAGGGTTATTGAACCATCCGTTTCCACATTGTCATATCGTTACTTCCACCACACATAAAACATTGCGCGGACCAAGAGGCGGAGTTATTATGGTTGGAAATGATGTTCCAAATCCCTTAGGTGCGAAAACCATAAAAGGTGAAATTCGTTCTCTTTCGTCAGTGCTTGATAGTGGTGTTTTCCCTGGAATGCAAGGCGGTCCTTTGGAACATGTCATAGCCGCGAAAGCAGTAGCATTCAATGAAGCGCTTACAGAAAATTTCAAAACTTACGGAAAGCAGGTTATAGCAAATGCAAGTGCTCTAGCGGATCATCTAACTTCCAAAGGATATGAGATTGTATCGGGAGGTACAGATAATCATTGTTTCCTCATTGATCTTCGAAACAAAAACATTTCAGGAAAGGATGCTGAGCAAGCCTTGGTAAGTGCAGAGATTACGGTGAATAAGAACATGGTTCCTTTCGACGACAAATCGCCATTTGTGACAAGCGGTATTCGTATTGGAACACCAGCCATTACGACAAGAGGACTACTTGCAAGTGATATGGTTTTTGTTGCGAATTCAATTGATAAAGTAATTTCTAATGCTTCGAATGAAGACGTTATTCGTGCTGTGAAAATGGAAGTGCATGAACAAATGTCATTTAGACCACTCTTCGCGTAATTTCAGAAGGTCATCTTTTGACTTAGGTCTTTCACTTCCGCGCCAAATAATCTCGTCTAATTTGAATTGAGAGGCTTTGGCTTTTTGAATGCAGTTGTACAAACT
>CANIBZ010000088.1 GCA_947466425.1 Flavobacteriales bacterium | reverse complement strand
TCGAACAAAACCTTATATAAAATTTCGCGTTCACTGAAATCATTGCTGTTGCTTCCACCCATAATCATAGGCTTATTGGTTGCTAGATCTTGAGGCAAGTAACGGATTAATAATTCAGGTGTGACCGTTCGCTCTGTTTCTAAAATGCTTATTTGCTCGGTAATGTTTTTTAATTGTCGAATGTTACCTGGCCAGCGGTATTCCCGTAAAGCATTGGCTCCCGATTCAGTTAGCTGAAGAACAGGAATGCGGTAGCGCTCAGCGAAATCGGTGGCGAATTTTTTAAAAAGCTGTTCAATGTCTGCCCCGCGTTCACGAAGCGAAGGCATGAAAATGGGGACTTGATTCAACCTGTAATACAAGTCATCTCGGAATTTTCCGTTTTGAATGGCTTGCGCGAAATTCACATTGGTTGCTGCTACTACGCGAACGTTCGTCTTTTGAACTTTAGAAGAACCCACCCGAATGAACTCGCCTGTTTCCAAGACACGCAGTAAGCGCACTTGGGTGCCTAATGGAAGTTCTGCAACCTCATCGAGGAAAATAGTTCCATCGTTGGCTTCTTCGAAATATCCTTTGCGACTTTCATGCGCTCCTGTGAAAGATCCTTTTTCGTGTCCGAATAATTCGCTGTCAATTGTCCCTTCTGGAATGGCACCGCAGTTAACGGCGATATATGCTCCGTGTTTTCTTGAACTTAAGTGGTGAATAATTTTCGGGATACTTTCCTTCCCCACACCACTTTCCCCGGTGATTAAAACCGACATGTTGGTAGCGGCAACCTGCATGGCAATATCCAGAGCGCGATTAAGCGCCGGGGCATTGCCAATAATTCCATAACGAGTTTTTACTGATTGAATTTCCATAATTGCCGTTTAGTCAAGAACTAAACAAAGGTAGCGAAAGGTGACATTCTGTCACGTGATAAAAATTAGTCGATATATGTGTCGATTTCTCCGATTAACGTCACTGCGGTAGAAGAAAGAGCGTTTACCCATACATATTGACCCATTTTCGCTTCATTTTTCGGAAAAACCACTACTACGTTCTGACCGTTACGTCCATAATAATGTTCTTGTGATTTTTTTGAAACGCCTTCAACTAAGACTTTATGTCGCTTGCCAACATGGGCAGCTGTTCGTTCGGCAACGCAGGACATGTGCATGGCAATGATTTCATTCAGCCGCTGACTTTTGACTTCTTCCGAAATATTGTCTTCGAATTTTCTTTCGGCCAAGGTGCGAGGTCTTTCAGAATATTTATACATGTAGGCCATGTCGTATTTAACTTCCCCCATAAGTGAAAGCGTATCTGCATGCTCCTCATCTGTTTCATCGCAGAAGCCTGCAATCACGTCTGTGCTAATTGCACATTCAGGCATATACTTGCGAATGGCCGCAATGCGATCGAGGTACCACTCGCGAGTGTATCCGCGATTCATACGTTTGAGCACAACTGAATTTCCACTTTGAACCGGCAAATGAATGTAATCGCAAATATTCTCATATCTCGACATAGTTATAAGAACTTCGTCGGTCATGTCTTTCGGATGACTGGTTGAAAAGCGCAATCTGAGCTTCGGACTCACTTCAGCAACAGACGCAAGTAATTGAGCGAAGTTCACGGTTGGTTCATTCGCGTCTATAATATCTCCTTTCGCTGTGATATTCCACTTATAACTGTCAACATTTTGACCAAGAAGGGTGACCTCTCGGTAGCCGCGATTGAAAAGATCGGTGGCTTCTTCAACAATGCTTTTCGGATCGCGGCTGCGCTCTCTTCCACGTGTAAAAGGAACTACACAAAAGGAACACATGTTATCGCATCCGCGCATAATGGAGATGTATGCAGTCACACCATTGCTGTCCAAGCGAACCGGAGTAATTTCACCATAGGTTTCTTCACGGCTAAGCAAAACGTTTACGGCTTTGCTTCCGTGTTCCACTTGTGAAACGAGTCGAGGTAAATCGCGGTATGCATCGGGGCCAACAACCATGTCGACCAGCTTTTCTTCTTCGAGAAGTTGTTCACGCAAACGTTCGGCCATACAACCCAGCACGCCGACCATCATTGCGGGTTTGCGTTTTTTTACCGAATTCAAAAATTCGAGTCTTCCGCGAATGCGTTGTTCTGCGTTATCGCGAATGGCGCAAGTGTTTAGGAGCACTAAATCGGCCTCTTCAACATCGCGTGTTGTGGTGAATCCTTCGTGCGCCATAATAGAGGCTATAATCTCGGAGTCAGCAAAATTCATTTGGCAACCGTAACTCTCGAGCAAGAGTTTTTTTTGCGGCTTATTCGTATTTATGGGAGTCGAAATTTCAAAAAATTCCCCCTGTCTTGTCTCGTCAATTTGTTTTTCTTCCACAGTGTCTGGCTGTTTTGATTAGTGTGCAAAAATAATCTATTTCTATAGAAATAGCATATATAATCGCATAACCAATTTGGATTCTAACGGATAAATGCATATACCTTTGCCGCAATTCAAAAACAAAATATGGCTAAAAATCTTGTTATAGTAGAGTCCCCTGCAAAGGCGAAAACCATCGAAGGGTACTTAGGAAGTGACTACGTTGTAAAGGCTAGTATTGGGCACGTTCGGGATTTACCTCGAAACGACATGGCTGTCAACGAGGCCAATAATTTCGATGTGACTTACGAAATCTATCCAGATTCTGTGAAGGTTGTTAATGAGCTTAAGAAATTGGCAAAAGAGGCAATAAAAGACAATAAGTTTGTTTGGTTAGCGACGGATGAGGACCGCGAGGGAGAAGCTATTTCTTGGCATTTGTTGGAAGCAATGGAAATTGATGAAAGCAAAACCAAACGCATTGTTTTTTCCGAGATTACCAAAAAAGCAATCCTTGCGGCAATGGAAAAACCAAGAACCATAGACATGGATTTGGTGAACGCACAGCAGGCAAGAAGAATTTTAGATAGAATTGTAGGATTTGAACTTTCTCCGGTCTTGTGGAGAAAAGTTGGCCCGTCTTTGAGCGCCGGTCGAGTTCAGAGTGTTACCGTTAGATTAATTGTTGAAAGAGAACGTGAGATTGAAGCCTTCAACGCCTCTTCATATTTCGGCATTCGTGCAACCTTCAATTTGCCAGATGCCGTGTTGAAAGCAGATTTACCCTCACGAATTGCAGACGGGACTTTTGCACAAGCATTTTTAGAGGACTGTAAAGAAGCTGAATTTGCGATAGCTTCTTTGGAAATGAAGCCAGGATCAAAATCCCCAGCAGCTCCATTCACTACTTCAACTCTTCAACAAGAAGCAGGCAGAAAATTGGGAATGAGCGTGAAGGCAACCATGACTGTTGCTCAGAAATTATACGAAAGTGGAAAAATCACTTACATGAGAACCGACAGTATGAACTTGTCGGATTTCGCAAGAGATGCAGCTAATAAGGAGATTATTTCTAGTTTCGGCCAGGAGTATGCTTTCCCAAGAGTATTTAAAACAAAAAATAAAGGTGCGCAAGAAGCTCACGAAGCCATTCGTCCTACCGATATGGCCGTAAAAACCGTTGACGGAGACACTAACGAAAAAAGACTTTACGAGTTAATCTGGAAGAGAACATTGGCAAGTCAGATGGCCGATGCGCAATTGGAAAATACAACCGCACATGTTAACATTTCAACCCGAAGTGAAACGCTAGTAGCGAAAGGACAAGTTGTGAAATTCCACGGATTCTTGAAGGTATATGCCGAAGGTACAGACGACGAAGAATCTGACGAGAGTGGTGTTCTTCCTCCATTGCACGAAGGGCAAATGCTCGACCTGAGAGCCATGGTTGCTCAGGAAAAATTCACGCAGAAACCCCCACGTTACAGTGAGGCGAGTTTAGTGAAGAAAATGGAAGAGTTGGGTATTGGAAGACCTTCGACCTACGCTTCAACAATTAACACGATACAAGCCCGTACCTATGTGGTGAAGCAAGACTTGGAAGGAAAAGCGCGTTCATTTGCAGTGCATACCTTAACCAATAAAAGCATTACTTCGGAAACGAAAACGGAGAATACTGGCGCTGAAAGAGCGAAGTTGTTTCCGACAGACATTGGACGTGTAGTCAACGACTTTTTGGTGGAAAATTTCGTGAAGATTCTTGACTACAAGTTCACCGCCAAGGTCGAGGAAGAGTTCGATATTATCGCTGAAGGTGATTTAGATTGGAAAGAAATGCTTCGCACATTCTACAATCCGTTCCATGAAAATGTAACGAAGACAATGAACGAAGCGGCCCGTGCTTCTGGTGAGCGTTTTCTTGGAGATGATCCAGCAACGGGAAAACCGATCATTGCACGTATTGGAAGATTCGGCCCTATGATTCAGTTGGGAACGGCTGAAGAAGAGGAGAAGAAATTCGCGTCGCTTCGTCCGGGGCAAAGTATCAATACCATTACCTTGGAAGAGGCTTTGGATTTATTCAAGATGCCGCGTAACCTTGGCGAGTGGAACGGAGAAAAAATTGTTGTGGG
>CANIBZ010000087.1 GCA_947466425.1 Flavobacteriales bacterium | reverse complement strand
GCGCCATCTTGGCCTCGGTTGTGCTCTTTCTCCATGAGGAGATACATTTTATTTAGCCCGTAAAAAGCAGTTCCGTATTTATCGGTGTAGTGCTGAAGAGGTTTCTTCAGTCTTAAAAATGCGATCCCGCATTCGTGTTTGATAGCGTCACTCATGGAGTGAAAAATAGTTTGCCGCGAAGATAGTCTATGCTTCGCGAATGTTGGAAAGAATTAAAATCATTTCTCTGTTTGGAAAAGTAATTTTTCAATATTCTTTGAAAAAATCTTTACGTTGAAAAAATTAGCTTAGAGAAAAATAACGATTATGAAAACAATTACACTACTCGCGAGCTTGCTTCTTTCTCTAGGAATGGCAGCTCAATCTCACGGTGAAATCTTCGGAAAAATCATCGACGAAAACAACAAGCCTGTTGCAGGCGTAATTGTCCGAGCAGAAAACAACGGTATTGTTGTCGGGGCAGCAACGGATGAAAGGGGTGTTTACCGTATTAACGGTGTTGAGCCCGGTACTTACACACTTTTCTGTGACCTCATTGGCTACAGCCAACTTCAAGTTAGTGACGTGCTAGTTAAGTCTGATCAAATTCGAAAATTATCTGATCTCACGCTAACAACTGCTAGTTACGGCACGGGTGGGCCTGTTATTATTCACGCAGTGAAACCGCTTATTGACATTAACGGAGGAACCGCTATTTCCCTTGGCGCCAGCGAACTCAAAAACAACGCAGCGGCTAATGGCGGGTCGTTGAAAGCTATCTTGTCGTCAATGTCTAGTGACATAAAAACTAGCGATCGTGGCGAAGAACTTTATTTCCGTGGAAGCCGATCCGGTAGCGTTGTGTACTACATAGATGGAGTGAAAATTCATGGTGCGCCGTTGAATATTCCTTCAAGTGGAATAAATAACATAACAGTATACACAGGTGGTGTACCGGCCAAGTATGGCGACAGCACAGGAGGGTATGTAATAATTGATACAAAGTCATTCAGAGACGCCGCTCGAGATTAAAAGTCAAGTCTTAGGGTATTAAGTCTTTGTTTTTTGTAAACCTTTTGGTTTGAAGGGAGTTAGGTTATAAATTTAGTCCGCTAACCTTAACCTAACCCCTTTATTATTTTGCAAAAAGGAACTTTCCATTGCACGAAACATGCTGTAATAAACGCTCTTACCGATCTCCTTCACAGAGAGGGGTTTTACATTCGTGACATTAACGATAGAAAAGGATTTATCTATGCTCAACAGGGGTTGAGATTTCTCGCGCTTGGAAGAACTTGCTTAATTCGCATTACTGAAGACGCAGAGGTTGTAGAAGTTGAGGTTAAATGTTCAAATAAATTGCGCATTGGCGTGCCGGGAATTACCGGCAGTATTGAAAGAAAAATTCTTCAACGCCTTAAAGACGAATTGTAGGCATACACGCTATCTTCGGGAAAATTTTCTTGCATGAAAAAATTCAGAGGCCTTTCCACATGGATATTTATTGCTTTGTTTATTGGAATTGGTGTGGGCTACGCCTTAAACGTTTCCTATCCCGCTCCAGCACAAAAAACGAAAAAAGAGGCGCTGGAACTACTTTCTAAAGAACTGTCCAGTCAGCCAACTTCCGCAGCCAACGAACTTTCGGCTATTGTTTCAAACGATTCTATTTCGGAAAATGAAAAATACGATGCCGCCCTTGCGTGCATCAACAAAACAAAAAATGCTTCAACTGAAATATCAAAATATCAAAAGAGCATAGATGTTTCCGAAGTTCAAAACGCGACGCTTAAAAAAATCTTAGAAATTCTTTCAATCTTCACGGACATCTTTCTTCGTTTGATTAAAATGATTATCGCGCCGCTTGTGCTTGCCACGCTGGTTGCGGGTGTTGCGAAATTGGGCGATATGAAAACGGTGGGGCGTATTGGTGGAAAGACCATGCTGTGGTTCGTTTCTGCCTCTTTTATTTCTTTGTTGCTCGGGGCTTTGTTGGTGAATCTATATCAGCCAGGAAAATCACTTCAAGTGCCCCTACCTCCTGAAGCCATGGAATCAGGTATAGACAAAGCTGCTCTAACTCTGAAGGGATTCGTGGTTCATATTGTTCCTTCCAGTGTTATCGAGTCTATGGCTACAAATGAAATTCTTCAAATTGTCATTTTCGCATTGTTCTTCGGAACAGCAACTGCCGCGCTTGGTAAAAAGGGTGAGATTATCGTAAAAGCAATGGATGCCCTGGGGCACGTCATGCTTCGAATAACATCCATGGTCATGTATGTCGCGCCTTTTGCGGTATTCGCGGCAATGGCCTCGGTTGTTGCAAAAAAAGGCATAGGCGTTCTTTCATCATACGCGCTTTTCATTGGAGAGTTTTATAGCGGACTTTTTTTACTTTGGATCATCTTAATGTTCGTCGCGTTTCTTATTGTTGGAAAGCGTGTGAAGCAATTGATTGCGCGAATAAAAGCTCCACTGCTTCTAGCTTTTTCCACGGCCTCTAGTGAAGCTGCTTACCCTAAATTGTTAGAAGAACTCGAGCGTTTCGGATGTCGAAACCGCATCGTGAGTTTCGTGCTACCGCTGGGTTATAGTTTCAATTTAGATGGAAGTATGATGTACATGACCTTTGCAAGTTTATTTATTGCGCAGAGTTATGGGATAGATTTAAGTTGGGCAGATCAAGCTGCCATGCTCCTTACGCTAATGATTACGAGTAAAGGAATTGCTGGTGTTCCGCGAGCGTCTCTTGTTGTTATTGCTGGGACCTTAGCCACCTTTGGAATTCCCGAAGCAGGACTGCTCTTGCTTCTTGGGGTTGATCACGTTCTTGACATGGGAAGATCTGCCACCAACGTTGTTGGAAATGCGGTGGCTGCAGTGGCTGTTAATCGTTGGGAAGAGAAAAATTACAACCCCGAGGAAGAAAACGATTAGTTCAATTCTATTTCGTCGATTAAGCGCACTCCTCCTATAAATCCTGCTATTAACGCTACCTGGTGGTTTGCTTCACTTATCTCTTCAAGTGGCTCCAATGTTTCTGAATTTGCGATAGTGAAATATTGAAGTTCAATCTGTTCTTTTTCAATAAACATTTCAGTTGCTTCAGCAATGAGCGCGTTTACATTGTTTTTTGATTTATTCTCTCGAATAAATAACAACGCCTTTGAAAAGGCGGTTGCCAGCGTTGCCTGCTCACTTGAAAGTCTTTTGTTTCTTGAGCTCAGCGCTAAACCATCTGACGCTCTAACGGTATCACATCCTACTATTTCCACTTTAATTTCATCTCTTCTCACCCATTCACGAATGACTGAGAATTGTTGGAAATCTTTTTTTCCGAAAAAGGATTGGTGTGGAAGGACTATTTCAAATAGTCGTTTCACCACTGTTATAACACCATTGAAGTGGCCTGGTCTAAAGCGTCCTTCCCATTCCGATGTTAGGGTTCCAAAATTATAATCCCTCACCTCTTGTCCGGTTGGATACATTTCATTCACAGCCGGAACAAACACTACATCGCAACCCGCATTCTTCAAAAGATCAATATCTGCCTCTTCCGTTCGAGGGTACAACAACAAATCTTTCGGGTCGTTAAACTGAGTGGGGTTTACAAAAATGGAACAGATTACCACATCGCACACCGCTTTCGCTCTTGCTATCAACGACAAGTGACCCTCGTGCAAAGCCCCCATTGTGGGCACAAAACCTATAATTCGGTTTTCGTTCCTGCACTTCGTGCTAAACGCCCTCATCTCATCAACATGCTGTAAAACAGCTATTTCGCACGAAGTTCCCTTCATTTCAGTATTTTAAGGCCAAAAAGTTGCAAAATTCAAAAAAGATTTATAATATCTTTGCAACCTGAATTCAGGCAAACCTAAACATCTCTATGCAAAAAACAAAAGTTCTTTTTGTAAGTCAAGAAATTTTTCCATTCACTCCGGAATCGACTATAGCGAATCAAGTTCGTCAAATCCCTCAAGCCATGCACGAAAGAGGCAAAGAGACTCGCATCTTCATGCCACGCTTTGGAAAGATTAACGAACGCAGACATCAGCTTCACGAAGTTATTCGTTTGTCTGGAATGAATTTGATTGTAGACGATACTGATCACCCGCTAATTATTAAGGTCGCTAGTATTCCTCAAATTCGCTTGCAAGTATATTTCATCGATAACGAAGAATTCTTCCATCGTAAAGCTTATTTAAACGACGAAGCTGGAAAACCTTTCTCTGACAACGGTGAGCGCATGATTTTCTTTTCGAAAGGTGTGCTTGAAACAGTTAAGAAATTAGGTTGGGCCCCAGACATCGTGCATTGTCACGGTTGGTTCTCTGCTCTAATGCCGCTATACGTAAAGCATGTATTCGCAGGAGACCCCCATTTTGCTGATAGCAAAATAGTGATTTCTTTATACAAAGACGATTTCGCAGGATCTATTGACAGAGGGCTTTCTAAAAAAGTTCAATTCGATCAAGTAGCTCCGCAATACCTGGGAGATCTTTCTACTTCAAACTATGTGAATTTAATGAAGGTTGCTCTTGCACATGCAGACGGCGTAGTTATTCACGATGAAGATATTAATCCAAAACTTATGGAAGAGGTGAATAACCTTAGCGTTCCTGTGCTTAAGGCATACGAGTGTGAAGATTTCCATAGCGCTATCGATGAGTTTTTCGATACGGTGCACGCGGCTAAACCAATTTTGATTGATTAACCTATGAGGAACACCCTCTTCTTGCTTTGTGCGCTT
>CANIBZ010000086.1 GCA_947466425.1 Flavobacteriales bacterium | reverse complement strand
CTTCTGCCCTTGGTAATAACCAAATCGTGTGGATATGCTCGAAGCATTTCACACACCTTCACTACTGAACCACCGGGTAAGAATGGAGTTAAAGCAGTTTCTAAATCATTGGATTTAGCCATGCCTCAATAAACTTAATCCCAAGTAGGACAATTACAGCCTTTCTTTCCTTTATGATGACCACCACTTTTTTGATGTGTTTTGTGTCCATGGTTTTGCTGATTGCATGAAGCCAATCCTACAACAAAAATTCCAGCGATAAGCAAATTCATTAATTTCTTCATGTCTCGAAAATACTGAATAACTCGCTTGAATATGTAAACATTGAAAAATTATTACACTCAAAAAAAATAAACTACCTTCGGCCTAAGTTTTAATCATGACAGGAATCTTAGGAAATTTTGGACGATATTTTTTGCTCATGCGCAGAGTGTTTTCGCGTGCTGAAAAAAAGAAAATCTACAGACCTCTGATTACCGATGAAATGATCAAAATCGGAGTGCAATCGGTCGGAATAGTCGCGTTGCTTTCGTTCTTCATGGGTGCGGTAGTTACCCTTCAAACAGCCGTGAATATTGAAAGCGGTTGGATTCCGAAATGGACAGTCGGTTACACCACTAGACAAACCATGATCTATGAATTTTCTTCTACTATTGTAGCCCTTGTTTTAGCCGGAAAAGTTGGAAGTAACATTGCCTCTGAAATAGGCACGATGCGCATTTCAGAGCAAATAGATGCATTAGACATTATGGGTGTGAATTCAGCAAGCTACCTCATACTTCCCAAACTCATTGCGTCTACAATTATGTTTCCCTTCTTGGTTCTATTGGCTATGAGCGTGGGTATTTGTTCGGGCGCTATAATAGGAACCATGACTAAAGCCGTTTCGCTCAACGATTTTATCTACGGTATTCAATACGATTTCGACAGTTATGGAATTGTTTATTCGCTTATAAAAACTGTTTTCTTCGCTTTCATCCTTTCTACCATTCCTGCTTATCATGGTTATTACGCAAGTGGTGGCGCGTTGGAGGTGGGGAAATCAAGTACGAAAGGTGTGGTCTATAGCATGGTTGCCGTAATGGTTGGGAATTATTTGCTTACTCAAATATTACTGCTGTGATTCAGGTAAAGAATATTTCCAAAGCCTTTAAAGAAGCTCAGGTGCTTTCAGATATTTCCATTGACTTCGAACCCGGAAAAATAAATTTTATTATCGGAAGAAGTGGACAAGGAAAAAGTGTTCTGCTCAAATGTATGGTTGGTCTTCTAGAACCCAATGCAGGTAGCATTCTATATGACGGGGTTGATTTTTTGAATATGGACGAAGATCAACACAAAGCTATTCGTCAAGAAGTGGGCATGCTTTTTCAAGGAGCTGCTCTTTTCGATTCCATGACCGTGGAGGAAAACGTTATGTTTCCGCTGACCATGTACAGCACTTTGAGCTTCGAAGAAAAATTAGTTCGAGTAAATGAATGCCTCGATCGCGTGAATCTTGTAGGTAAAAACAAATTATACCCTGCCGAGCTCTCGGGTGGAATGAAGAAAAGAACGGGTATTGCCCGAGCCATTATCATGAACCCGAAGTTTCTTTTTGTAGACGAACCGAACTCTGGTTTAGATCCAGAAACTTCTATCGTCATAGACAATCTCATTCGCAATATTACCTATGACCTTGGCTCTACAACGATTGTTGTTAGTCATGATATGAATTCGGTTATGGAAATTGGAGATAACATCAATTTCATTAGCGGCGGAAAAGTCGAATGGCAAGGAAATAAGCATGACTTATTGAAATCTGAAAACACAGCTCTGAACAACTTCGTCTTCGCTTCGGAGTTTATGCAAGAGATTAAGGAAAATCTTAAGAGATAGGGGGCGAATGATTATTCGCACCTAACTTAAAAGGGCGAATAATTATTCGCCCCGATGTTTATCTATCTTACCCAGAACTTCTCTGTAACCGTGTGCTCCTGTGTTCTGAATGAAATCATATACAATCCAGACGCAACATTCGAAGGCAGTGGAACTTGAATCAACTGATCCAACGATTCAATGAACACATCTTTCGAGAACAGCATTTGTCCGTTCATTCCAACCAATTGAATCATTCCTTTTCCTAAAGCACGTTCATCTGTAATTCGAATGGTAGCCATCTTCTCCTCAATTCCTTGGAATGAAATAACTGCAACATTTCCTTGCTCATCCACTTCCATTATATCTGCCGCATTTCTTTCAACATGAATTTCATCATTCATAACTTCCATAGAGCTTGGATCTCCAGGTGCCATAGCCGCTCCAATGGTGACTACGCAAAAAGGACCGTAGTCGCCTTCTTGCGGCGTGTTGCATGAAATAAGTTTTGGCTTCGCCGCAATTCGATAGGAATTACCGGTAACCAATCCGAATTGATTCAACATCAAAACCTCCGTTGAGGTGGTAGCCACTATAGCCGGTGCTATAGGCGTTTGCGGTGCCGTTGGAACTACTTGCGCAATCTGCCAGATATATTCTCCTGCTCCTTGCGTAAACTGGGAATAAACAATGCTATATGGTGAAATAGTCGTCCCGCATAAATTAGCATAGGCCGGCGGTGGACCAGTTATGGTTAAGTATGGAATTGGTGCGGTAATTAAACAATAGGGCGCACTCCAAAGCCCCCAAACATTGCAATAATTCATGCGAATTCGAACCGAATAAATTCGGTTGTATCGCAGACAAGACAATGCAGGAATATTCATATTCAAAGTAGTAATACCAGGAGCAGATTGTGTGGTAACAATAACATTTCCTGCCAACGTGAATTCCCATTCAGTCATGGCCGTTGGACCTAAATAGGTGGAATTCAAAACCCCGCCGAGTAAAGTCACTGTCGCGCATGGCGCGTTGCTAATGGTATTATTCGGATAGGCTTCCATAGCCAACGTTCGAACTGGTCCTTCACCACACCAAATTCCATCCATTTGAATTTCAATGTACACGTCGTACGTCTTCCCATAACAAATACAAGGAAAAGTATACAAATACACTTGATCCACACTTGAAGCTCCTGTATTTCCTGTGCAAGGTGTGCCTGTCGGATCAGCTTGATCAACAAAACGATAACGAGTTGAAGTAACTAAATTGTTCTGTGCTGCGAATGTTGGGTTATTGCGTTTTGCAAAATTGTTTGTTCTATATCCTACCAAACCTGCGTCTGGAGAAGGGACTGGAGAAGATAATAATTGCGCGGTTGGATAATACTCCACTTTAACCGTAAAGCATGAAGCCGTAGTTCCGTTAGATCCCACTCTAAAATAATATTCAGTACCTGGGTTAACCGGATTAGTTGCCCAAGTTGTTTTTAATGTTTCGGTAACTCCCGAACCTCCCGCGTTTACACATTGCATATAAATTGGAGCGGCAGCGGTTCCTGCATAAAAATCTATTGAAGCATCAAATCCTGTAGGCACAACTGTTACTTTAACCGCTGCAGAAAGTGTTCCCGCCGGAACTGTAAACTTAAACCAACATGCTTTTGTAGGAGCGGCTGCCGTACAGGTAGATGTGGTTTGTCCTGTGGTTGTAACAAGACATTGGCTCGTAGCCGTAATTGGGGTATATCCAACTCCATTTAATAAGTAATTTCCTGGAGTAATAGCTAACGCCGTTGCTGAAGTAGCCTGGGCATAAGCCGAAGTTACACAAGCTGCTAAGATTACTAAGAGTACAAGTCTTTTCATAAAATTAAGGATATAAACAAATGTAACGAATGAGAGACAAACAAATTCAACAGAACTCCATTAAAAATTTAGCATTCGAGGTTGAAAAGGCGCGAAAACGTCCTCTCTTGTCAAATTATCAATTTGACCTGACCCACTTTCGAACTTCGCAATGACATCGTCTGTTTTTTTTAATGGTTCAGCTACACCCAAAGAAACCATTTCAGATGCGTAATCTTCGGAATAGCCACTATCATTCAAAGAAAAATTTTGAACCTGCATTCCCAAAGCATCGAAAAACGTAGTGCTATAAATACTCACTTGAATTTTAGCTCGTTTCAACTCTTCATTCAAAGAAGCTGAAACGGGTAAAACTTCTACGAAATCGTTCGATTCAACCAGGTATTTCTTCGTTTCAGATTCAAGCGGATGCAATTTCACTATCAATTTCCAATTCGGGTGATTTGGTAGAATGAAATCACGCATGTATCTGATCCAATCGATGTATGGTTCCGATAAATTCTTTTGGGCACAAAGCAACACCCGATTCTCTTTCTTAAAATCATTCGATTTAATTGCTGTATCTGTCGTGAAATTTCCAATCACTAAAGATTTCATGAAGGCAGATTCTGCTCCCGCATCTAAAACGCGCTTCCAAAAATTCCCAAACAACCAAATCTCATTCGGAAACATTGCCTTCGCAAGGGAATCTCTATATTTCTCGGGATAAACGTAATACAGATCGTGTTTTGAAATTAATCCATGTTGAAGCTCAATTGTTTTTATCCCTAACAACTTCGCGGCTGCCAAACATCCTTCATTGTGGTAATGCGTAATGCCTACCAACGTCTTTGGTTTTGCTATTGTAAGCAACGCGTGCCATCTTCGAAACGATTCAAAAAAGACGAAGAACGCACTTTCCACATATTGAAATTCACTACCTGAAAGCACCCCGACTTTTCTAATTTTCTGCAGGAGCTCTTTCAATTCAAAATAAATTTCACTCTGAATTTCATTTGTTGGTGGAAACCAATTCGATAAATCTTTCACTGAAAAATCTGCCTCCTTTGCAAATGCACCGGTGGT
>CANIBZ010000085.1 GCA_947466425.1 Flavobacteriales bacterium | reverse complement strand
TGGAATTTCCTTCCACGATGAAATTGAATTTAAATCCTTTCCAAGGGCCTTGAAAAACGCATTGTAAACGGAAGAATTACTAAGTTGCTTCTGAAAAGTCGCTAGCGCAAGTGTGTTAAAATTTTCGGAAGTTGTTTCTGTAAAATCCATATTGCGCGACTCTGTTTTACCTTTCATTCTCTATATTTACAAAGATGCGAAAGATTAGGACACTACTTTTTATTTTCCTTACTCTCTTAGTGAGTAGCTGCTTGAAGGTAGAGACTTATCCAGATGAGCCAACCGTTGAGGCTGTGCGATTGACGGTGAGCAGTGATAGCGCTTTTTTACAAGTTGATTTTATTGACGGCGATGGAAATGTAGGTCTCGGTCAGTCGGACACTGCAGGTGTTTTCGGAGCGTGTGATACTCGGTACAATTTGTTTTGTGTTTACGAGGAATTGCGCAATGGAACATGGATGCAAATAAGTGAAGAGCCGTGTTTAAATCCCAATGCAGTTCCATTCTATTATCGTGTGCCTTGGGCCACTCCTCCGGGGCAAAACAAAACACAAAAAGGCACCATTACCGTTCAGATGTATCCCGGTTATTACTTAGCTAGCGGCTTCGATACTTGCAGATTCGCAGTGCGTATCTGCGATCGTGATTTAAATTTTTCAAACACCGTTTTTTCACCTACTTATATTAAACCCTGATAATAAAGACATGTACGGAATAGTTAACAGAGCCATCGAAGAGTTAATCGTAGAAAAGTTTGGCGCAGAGAAGTGGGAAGAGGTTAAAGACAAAGCAGGTTTTAAATCAGAAGGTTTTATGACCTTGAAGCCTTATGCCGATGAGCTTACCTTTCAGTTGGTAGCAGCGGCGAGTGAAATATTAAATATCCCTGCAGATGCTCTACTAGAGGCTTTTGGAGAATATTGGATTTTGTATACTGCAGAAAGAGGATATGGCGAAATGTTGAACCTAGCTGGCGATACGCTTCCGTCGTTTTTAAAGAATCTGAATATGCTGCACGGAAGAGTGAGTAACCTCATGCCAGAGCTCGCACCTCCGCAATTCGAATGTATAAATGAACAGGAAAATTCCATTGATTTAATTTATCGCAGTCATAGAAATGGCATGGTTCCCATGCTTCTGGGTTTAATCAAGGGATTGGGTAAAAGATTTGGAAAAGAAGTCGTGATTCAGCAAGTAGAAAATAACATTTCAGATAAGACTGCTGTAATTTTTCATTTGACATGGTCTTAAGTTCTTTAAATCACCTTCTTGATCGAACCGCTCCTTTATATTTTAAAGTCAATAAAGAAGGACGAGTACTTTATATTTCGAGCTTGTTTTTAAAAGCCATCGAAAAAGATTTTACTGGCCAGCAGGTTGAGGAATTGTTCACGATTTCGAAGCCATTTGCCCAAATAATTGCCACATTACACGATGAAAAAGCGTCTTTGGAGGAATTGGTTTTTTTGAGTGCAATTGACAAAAATTAAAAGTATAAAGCCGGTATTCATTTAGTAGAAGACGATTTCTTTTTTACCTGTAATCCAATAATCAATTCGAATTTTTTAATCAAGGATTACAATTTAACGATTAATGATTTTCCCATACATGATACCATGTACGAATTTGTTTTCGCTCAAAGTGCGAATCAAGCCGCGCTTCGTGATATAACTAATTTATACGAAAAGGTAGAGCATCGCAATGAAGAATTGCTCAGCAAGAACAAAGAGTTGACATTCCTTTTAGGTGAAGTTCATCACCGCGTTAAAAATAATTTGGCATTCATCTCGAGTTTGATTGAGATTGAAAGCACGCATTCTGCTTTAACTGAGGTTAAAGGCACTCTGGGAGGAATTCAATCTAGGATTAAATCCATTGCCTTGATACACGAGAGTATGTACAAGAGCGATTTGTATTCTGAACTCTCAATTAAAACTTATTTTTCAGATTTGATAAGCATTTTACTGGATTTTTACAACTTAAAAGGGAAGGTTGAATTAGATATTCAAATAGAAGATATTTTATTTAAGGGTGAAAAGATTGTTCCTCTCTCAATGCTTCTGCATGAGCTACTAACGAATGCGATTAAGCATACCCTCGCTCAAGAAGAAAGACCAAGGCTCTCTATTTCATTTGCTAAACAAAATTCTGAAATAGTTTTTTCTTTGTGCGATCATTCTGCTAACACCATGGATATTCTTCCCAAAAAAGGGTTTCAACTCATAGATATCTTCGTTTCTCAATTGAAGGGAAAAAAAGAAACCCATTTAGAAAATGGGTTTCAGACTGTAATTACTTTTCCTTATTAAGAAATTCTGTTCTTCAATTCTTGATCAATAGCATCCAAGAAATCTTCAGTGGTTAAATAGTGCTCCTCACGAGTTTCACTTCCGTGAATACAAACTGCAAGATCCTTCGTCATTTTTCCAGCTTGAACCAAATCAACACAAACAGTTTCAAGTGTCTTCGCAAATGTGATCAACTCTTGGTTGTTGTCTAATTTCCCGCGGAAAGCAAGGCCTTGCGTCCATGCGAAAATAGAAGCAATGGGGTTGGTAGAAGTCTTCTTTCCTTGTTGGTGCTGACGGTAGTGACGAGTCACTGTTCCGTGAGCTGCTTCAGCTTCCATAGTCATTCCATCTGGCGTTATTAAAGCGGAAGTCATAAGTCCCAATGAACCGAATCCTTGCGCCACGATATCGCTTTGAACATCGCCGTCGTAGTTCTTACATGCCCAGACAAATCCACCGTCGCTCTTCAAGCAGAACGCAACCATGTCATCGATTAAACGGTGTTCATAGGTGATACCCATTTCATCGAATTTCGATTTGAATTCATTCTGATAAACTTCTTCAAAGATGTCTTTGAAGCGTCCGTCGTAGTGTTTCAAAATAGTATTCTTCGAAGAGAAGTATAAATTCCAATTGCGCATAATGGCTTGGTTGAAACAACTGCGAGCGAAACCATAAATGCTTTCGTCTGTGTTGTACATAGCCATTGCAACGCCGTCGCCATCGAAGTTAAAGACTTCCCAAGACTTGGTTTCACCGCCGTCTTCAGGGGTGTAGGTCATGGTTAATTTTCCTTTTCCTTTGATTACAGTATCTGTTGCGCGGTATTGGTCTCCGAAGGCGTGACGACCAATGTTAATCGGTTTCGTCCAACCTGGAACCAACTTAGGAATGTTGTTGCAAATGATTGGCTCACGGAAAACAGTTCCACCTATAATGTTGCGAATGGTTCCGTTAGGTGACTTCCACATTTTCTTCAATCCAAATTCTTGAACACGCGCTTCATCAGGAGTAATTGTTGCACACTTTACGGCCACGTTGTATTTCAATGTAGCTTCTGCAGACTCAACAGTTACGCGGTCTTCCGTAGCATCACGATTCTCCATTCCTAAATCGAAATATTTAATATCGAGTTCAACGTATGGAAGAATTAATTTGTCTTTGATGTATTTCCAAATGATGCGAGTCATTTCATCGCCATCCATTTCAACAATTGGATTGGCTACTTTGATTTTATTCATGTCTTGATTGATTAGGGTACAAAAATAAATCGGGAGCTGCTAATTAAAGCGAGCTCCCGATGTTTTTTCAGTTTTTGTTTAAAACTTAAACTTGCTCGCGCGTTGCGAAGAAAAATGCACCTTCGTTAGCTGCATTCTCGTCGCTGTCTGAACCGTGAACGGCGTTAGCAGCGATACTTGTAGCAAACATGCGACGGATAGTTCCTTCATCTGCTTTTGTAGGGTCAGTAGCACCAATAAGTGTTCTGAAGCTTTCTACAGCGTTATCTTTTTCAAGAATAGCTGCCACGATAGGACCGCTAGTCATGTATTCTACTAATTCTCCGTAGAAAGGACGCTCTTTGTGAACCTCGTAAAAACGAGAAGCATCTTCTAAGGTAAGTTGTGTTAATTTCATTGCACGGATAGAGAATCCTGACTCAATGATTTTGTCAATGATTTTTCCTGTGTTACCAGCAGCTGTTGCATCTGGCTTAATCATCGTAAAAGTGCGATTTCCTGACATAATAAATATTTTGGATTGCAAAAATACAACATTCCCATTCTAAATTCGCTGAAAATTAACTGAGATGAAATCAAATCTTACTTCGGCAAAAGCCATGGAATTGGAAGACAATTATGGAGCTCACAATTACCATCCGATTCCGGTTGTTATTGCCAAGGGTAAAGGCGTGAGGGTTTGGGATTTGGAAGGGAAGGAGTATTTCGATTTTCTTTCGGCTTATTCTGCGGTGAATCAAGGACACTGCCATCCGAAAATTATTCAAGCATTGAAAGATCAAGCTGAGAAAGTGACACTCACTTCTCGTGCGTTTTATAACAGTGAATTGGGGACGTATGAAAAGTTCATTACTGAATACTTCGGTTATGAGAAAGTTCTTCCGATGAATACAGGTGTTGAAGGCGGCGAGACCGCTGTGAAGCTGGCGCGCAAGTGGGGTTATAAAGTGAAAGGCATTGCAGACAACCAAGCGAAAATAGTTTTTGTTGAAGGGAATTTTTGGGGAAGAACATTGGCTGCAATTTCTACTTCTCAAGATCCCAGCAGTTATGCAGGATTCGGTCCGTATATGCCCGGATTCCTGTCTATTCCTTACAATGACTTGAACGCATTAGAAACTTGTTTATCGAGCGATTCGAACATCGCAGGATTTATGTTCGAACCTATTCAAGGGGAAGCAGGTGTTGTTGTTCCGCTTGAAGGATATCTAGCAGGAGTTCGTGCACTCTGCACGAAGTACAATGTGTTGATGATAGCCGATGAAGTTCAAACTGGATTGGCGCGTACCGGAAAGATGTTGGCATGTGATCACGAAAATGTGAAGCCAGATATTTTAGTTTTAGGAAAAGCACTTTCAGGTGGGGTTCTTCCGGTGAGTGCAGTTCTTTCGAGTAATGAAATTATACTGACCATTAAGCCAGGTGAGCACGGAAGCACATACGGCGGAAATCCGTTGGCTTGCGCTGTTGCTACTGCCGCGTTAGAAGTTCTTCGCGATGAGAAAATGGCAGAAAATTCAGAGCGCTTAGGAGAATTATTCAGAAGCGAAATGAGAAAGCTTCAAAGTGAAGTTTCATTGGTTACCCTTGTTCGCGGAAAGGGATTGTTGAACGCTGT
>CANIBZ010000084.1 GCA_947466425.1 Flavobacteriales bacterium | reverse complement strand
GTCTATGCAGGCATTCCTGAAGCCGAGCGATTGAAGAAAGCCAAAGAAGTGCTGGAACAAGTGGGGCTAGGCGATCGAATAAAACACAGACCTAATGAACTCTCAGGCGGACAGCGTCAGCGCGTGGCTGTAGCAAGAGCGCTTGTGAATCACCCTTCCATTATACTTGCCGATGAACCCACGGGAAACCTCGACACCAAAACGAGCGAAGAGATTATGCAGTTGCTAGACATCATTCATCAAGCGGGGAACACCATTGTTCTCGTTACCCACGAAGAAGACATTGCCCTTCACGCCAAACGTGTGGTTCGCATGCGCGACGGAATTGTTGAAAGCGACCAAGCTCAAGTATAACCTCTCGTGGCGTATATTTGCCACTCATTTTTTTACCATGAACATCAAAGAAATTATTTCTTCTCTTCCAATAGGAACTAACATTCAACTCAACGGTTGGGTGCGCACTTTTCGTAACGAGCAATTCATTGCGCTAAACGACGGTTCTTGCATTTCCAACTTACAAGTCGTTGTGAATGCCGATTCTCTTTCGGAAGAAGACAGTAAGCGCATTCACACAGGCGCTTGTATTTCCGTTCACGGAACGCTTACTGAAAGTCTAGGAAAAGGACAAGCGATAGAGCTTACCGCTTCAAAAGTTGAAATTTTGGGTGAAAGCAATCCGAATGAATTCCCCATTCAAATGAAAAAACATTCATTGGAATTCCTTCGTGAAAAAGCCCACTTGCGTTTCCGCACCTCAACATTCAGCGCGGTGTTTAGACTTCGTCATCAATTGTCTTTCGCAATACATAATTATTTCAATCAAAACGGATTCGTGAACATTCACGCTCCAATCATAACTGGAAGCGATGCTGAAGGGGCTGGAGAAATGTTTACCGTTTCCAACTTCGACCTAGAAAATCCACCACGCAAGGAAGACGGAACAATAGATTTCGGAGAAGACTTTTTCGGAAAGCACACGCACTTAACTGTAAGCGGTCAGCTTGAAGCGGAATTGGCTGCACTGGCACTTGGAAAGGTATACACTTTCGGACCAACGTTCCGTGCAGAAAATAGCAACACGAGCAGACACCTTGCAGAGTTCTGGATGATTGAACCTGAAGTGGCGTTCAACGACCTTGCGGCTAACGCAGATTTAGCAGAAGACTTTTTGAAGTATTGCATTCGCTACGTTTTGGAAAACGGAAAAGAAGACTTGCTTTTCCTTCAAGAACGCGAAGCAACCGAAGACAAACAAAAGCCAACTGAAGAGCGTCAAACCGCGCCGCTAATCGAGCGTCTAGAATTCGTTGCGAACAACACCTTCGAGCGTATCACCTATACTGAAGCGATAGATATTCTTTTGAATTCAAGTCACTACAAAAAGAAGAAATTCAAGTACCCTGTTGAATGGGGAATTGATCTTCAAAGTGAACATGAAAGATTTTTGGTTGAAAAGCATTTCCAAAAACCAGTCATTCTAACCAACTACCCTGCTGGCATTAAAGCATTTTATATGCGTATGAATGAAGACCAAAAAACAGTAGCTGCTATGGATATTTTGGTTCCGGGCATTGGTGAAATTATTGGTGGAAGTCAGCGTGAAGAACGCTACGAGATGCTTCTTGAAAAATGCAAGCAATTCAATATTCCGGAAGAAAGCATGTGGTGGTATTTGGAAACACGCAAATTCGGAACATGTCAGCACGCCGGATTCGGATTGGGCTTTGAAAGATTGGTAATGTATGTTACAGGAATGACAAACATTCGCGATGTTATTCCTTTCCCTCGTACTCCGAAGAACGCAGAATTCTAAATTGAAATTTTATTTCTGAATCAACGCTATCCAGACCGAAGTCTCGTAGTTGTCGATGCGCGTCCATATTGGTCGAACAACACCATTCACCGCAGAGATGTTGTTGTAGTCGCCTAAGAAAACACTAGCGTTGGTAATAAAAGGCTTCTCGCTGATTCGCTCATTCGTCCACGTTTTTCCACCATCCTTAGAAGACGCTAGATAAACATCGGTATTGTAATCGGTGTAATTTCTTCTGTCGTAAAACACAGCATACAAATTTCCAGTAACCGCATCTACGGCCATCCAAGGAAAAAACTGATGGGCATGACCTTCGTCGTTATTCACGCGAACAGCTTCAGACCAATGCTCTCCTCCGTCTGAAGACGAAGAAACAAAAACATCCACATCGCCGTTGCGCTCGTCGCTCCAACACAAATAGAGATTTCCTTTGTTCGGACCATTGCTTAAATCGCTCAGAAGAATGGGCATTCCGTTGGCGCGATAAACACCTGGAATTTCTTGATTCCATCCGCCTGGAATGTCCATCACCACCTTCGATTTCGGCATCCATGTTGTTCCACCATCTAACGATTTATTGAAATAAATTGACTCGCGGTGTGACCAAGCCACATAGACTTCGTTGTTTAATCCAGCTGCAGGAACAGCTCCTTCAACAGTATTGTCATCGTCTAAACATCCACCTTCAACATCACTAATGGCAATGGGCTTGGAAAAACTCGCCTCTCCCTTTTTTCCTTTCGAAAAAAGAATTCTCGAATGATCATTCGGTTCTGTGCTTTCGTACTCATCAAATTCAGTCCAAGTCACATAAATCTCACCTCCGTCTTTTGAAGTAGTTGCCCATTGTTTATCTTGATCCTTCGGCGCATTCTTACCAATGGCTATTCCATCTGTCCAGCAATTCTTCTTACAGGAAAACTTCTTTTCATTCAATTCTTGAATAACTATTGACTCGAGCAAACGCTCGCTGCTCCAACCCTTATTCTCGGGGTCGCCCAAATGCAAATAATAGAAATCACCAGTTGGAGATGCTACAATGGTAGGATCGCCGTAGACCCCATGACGAGATTTCATGACATCATGATCCCACGTAATTCCTCCATCATTACTTTTGTATACATTATTTAAAATAGAACCTGCTACCATTCTGTTCGGATTGGTCGGATCTATTGCTATACTGGGCTCACAAGGCTCATAAGAGGAAAAAATTCCTTTTTCCGATTTGAGTTCAATGTTCTTGTAATCGCTTTGCGCAACAGCACAAAGACTTGCGATACAACTAAAACTTAGAATGAAATTTTTGAGCATATTCTTTGGCGAAATAAGTTAGAATAACATTTGCACCAGCGCGCGCAATGCTCGTAAGCATTTCAGGCATGGCCTTATTGTAATCTATCCAACCTCTTTCAGCCGCAGCTTTCAACATGGCATATTCACCACTAACGTTATACGCTGCTATGGGCAAGGAAGAATAATTACTCAAATCTCGAATCACATCTAAATAACACAACGCTGGTTTCACCATCAAATAATCTGCTCCTTCTTCTTCATCCAAATCAGCTTCACGCAAAGCCTCCTTTCTATTGGCATAATCCATCTGATAGGTTTTCTTGTCTCCACTCTTCGGAGCGCTATCTAATGCTTCGCGGAACGGGCCGTAAAATGCGCTCGCATATTTCGCCGTGTATGACATAATACCCACATTCACAAAACCGTGATCGTCTAACGTGTCCCGTATCTCTCCTACTCTTCCGTCCATCATATCGCTCGGACCTATGATGTCAAAACCAGCCTCAGCTTGCGCCAAAGCCATTGCAGATAAAATCGGAAGCGTCTCGTCATTCACAATTTTTCCATCAATGACCAAACCGTCATGTCCGTCTGAACTATACGGATCCATAGCCACATCCGAAATAAATACAGCTTCAGGAAAACGCTTCTTCAACTCACGAATTGCAGTTAGATAAAAATTCGAAGCATCGAGAGAATATGTCGCGTATTTGTCTTTGTACTTCTCATCAACTGCAGGAAATAAGATGAAATTGGTAACTCCTGCATTCATGCACTCGTCTACTTCCAACATTAACTTTTCCAACCCGAATCTGGAAATACCTGGCATACTTAAGATGGGTTGAACAGCATTTATGTCTTCCAACAAAAACAAAGGATACACCAATTGCTCAAGAGACAATCTTGTTTCTCGAACCATTCCACGTATGGAAACATTGGCTCTATTTCTTCTCGGACGAATGCGCATTACAACAATTCAGATTCAACTTGAGACTTTAAAACATTGAAAGCAGAATCCTGATCTTTCGCTAGTTTCAAAACTTGTTCGTCCTTCAATTCTTTGAAAAACGCATCGTCTTTTATGGCAGCTCCCTCCGGAATTTCTTTCAAGTTTAATTTGTAATTCACCACTTCATCTTTCAATGTGTTTATCATAGACACACGCTCCGACAATTCATTCACACGAAGAATTCCAGCGCTATCTAATGGATTTTGTGTCAACGCTGAAATTTCTTTTTCAGCAGCGGAGATTTCCTTGTCTAAATCTGTTACCAAAGCATTTTGTTTAGACAAAACGCCTAACTGGGTAGTACGAGCTTGTTTCAAAATTTCCGTTTCAGAATCGAAGCAAGCCGTTAAACCTATTGTCAAAGCAATTCCTAAAACCACACCTAACTTTTTCATATTTCGCTATTTATTTTTTCTCATTATTTCCGGAATTCTTCGGCACCGGATCGTAACCACTTTTTCCCCAGGGGTGACAACTTAAAATTCGTTTACCTCCTAAAAAAATTCCTTTCACAACCCCCCATTCCTGAATGGCCTCTGTAGCATATGCGCTGCAGGTGGGCTGAAATCTGCAATTCGATCCTAACCAAGGAGAAATAAACCCCTGATAAAATCGAATCGGCAAGATGAAAAGCCATTTCAAGAATGTAGACAAATTTACTCGTATTTAGTTCAATGGAAAATTAATGTAGGCTAAGAAAATTGAATAAATAATAACAGGGACCAACAAAATACGTGTAACCATATTTGCGTGAATTCGCAAAAGTCTATTCAAACCAATTGATATTGCGAGTATGACCGCAATGCACAAGAGTTGTCCAAGCTCAACGCCAATGTTAAATCCAACCAACTTCCCAACCAGGCTGTCGTCCTTCAAAATTGTCATCTTCAATTCGGTTGAGATGGCCGAGCCGTGAATAAAACCAAAAAGCGCTATGACCAGAATCGTTTTCCAAGGCAATGTTGCTGTTTCAGTCGGAGAAATTAAGCGTTGTATTCCGCGAGCAACAATTGTCAAAGGAATTGCGAATTCAACCCACTTCAACGGAATCATGGGGTAATTCAACAATACAGCCAACGCTGCAAAGGCATGCCC
>CANIBZ010000083.1 GCA_947466425.1 Flavobacteriales bacterium | reverse complement strand
ATGTTTTCCATGTGGACCGAAGCCATTAAGAACTTTGCGGAATACGGAAAAGGAAATGTCTTATTCTTAGACGGCTCGCCAGATGGAATGCAGAAGGTTATGAAGCAAATGATGGGAATGGATACGCTTCTCGATACTTCCAAGAAAATAGATTAATCTAAAAATAACCAAACAAAACTTGCTAGGGCGATTAATCCAGAAATAATCAGAAGTAATTTTTGAAATCGGATTTTCTTTCGTTGGGAAATGATTTGATCTAAACAATTTTGAAGACCTTCTACGGGTGCGTTTTTTTCTTTCAGTTTTTGTATACAAATCAATAGCAGGTTCTCATCTTTTGAAATTACCGCTTTACCGGCAAGAAGTCTGTAATGGCGGATACTGATTTCGGCTAATAGCTTTTCAAATTCTTCTTTTTCATGAGGTTTGAGATCGTCGCTACAGTTTTGAATCGCCTTTTCCGCTCGGTACAGGTTGCCCTCTTGAAGCCAATGTTTAATTTCTAGGACGCGATTCATTTCAAAAAGAATTTTTACAAATGAATCGTTATGTAAAAACATTAGCTAGAGAAATCGAGTGAATTGGGTGGGAAAACCAATATTCACCTATCTTTTAGGGGCAAAGAGTTGATTCTGAATAGTTTTGAATCAAGAAAACATTCTGGAACTTCACCTATTATTCAGATAATGGAAGTTCTGAATTTTTGTTTTGTTTAAGAATAATATTCATTTTATAAACGAACATGCGTTTATCCGTCTCGAGTCTTTCCCTTATAAAAGCTTCTTCTTTGAAGCCGATTGAATAAAAAAACGTGTTCATACGTTTGATCCACTCTGCACGTTGCTTTTTCTGATTTTCGGGCTGTTTGTTTTCCAAACCCAACCAGTCATTTAAATCGATTGTTGTTGCATCTTGTTGAGCCAGTTTTTGAATTACAAAATAATCTGCAGTGTCAATGGGGTACATGGCACCTTGGAAAACGATAGTGTTTGAAATTGAAAGGTCAAGGGTTCTTGAAAAGGACATAACGGGTGGAACAGAAATAGCAACCGATTTAGATTTTTTTCGTTTGTATAAATAAAACAAAACGAGAATTCCGAATACTAGACCAATACCACCCAACAGGATTGAATATTTGAAAGCAATTGTTGTTGTTTTTCCGTCGATTAAATTTAAAGTCTCAACGGGTTGAATTAAAGCAGCTTCCCAAGAAATCGAGTCGAAAATTACGATTGAGTCTTGAACTAGAATCTTCAAACCGTAACTATCTGAATACAGTTGCTGATTTGCTGGTAATTCTCGAAAAAATCGAAAGAGTCGGGAATTGTTTTTTGAATTATAAGCGCTGTATTTTTTCGTTTCGAAATCTAAAAATAGCGCAGTGGAATCTGCGCTTGTAGGTAAGATAAAACATCCCGTATTGTTAGAAAGTGTGTTGGAGCGGTAATGCAGATGGTACTTATTTATTAGTGTTTCATTGAGCTTCCCGAGATTCTCCCATTTCATGGTAAGCAAATCAATTCGATATAGGCTGTCGAGAAATTTCTTCTCCTCGCTCATTGATTGGTTGTAAATGAAATTGCCAAATGAGTAAAGGGAATTTTCCTTTCTGCTGAAGTAAGCAAGATTTCCGCTAAAAGGAAGGTCGCGGTCGCTGGGTTGAATTTGCCAATCGCCGATGGCCTCATTGAAGATAACAAACATTCCATGATTCCTCCAGAAACCGTAGCCACCGTATTTCATTAAGCTCCCGTTGCAATCGAAAAGAAATGCATGGTAATGATAGCCCTCAAGTCTAGTTTTGTCTATTCGTTTCCAATTCCCATTTTCGGAAATAAAAACTTGTCCGTCGCCATCCCCGATCGCATACCATTTGCCATGAGAAATTATAAGCTCGTAGTTAACGTTGGGCTTAGTTTGCTGAAGAGAATCTAGTCCTAGGAAATTAGTTAGCTCGCGATCGGGTTTCAATTGCTGCAATCGAATGGGCACACTTTCCTGAGCGCTTGAAATCAAGCAATAAAAAGTTAACCAAAGCAAAAAGAATACACCTTTCATTTCCTAATAGCAAAGGTCAAAGATAAACGCCGGCCAAAGTAAATTAGATAAGTTCACTTCAACTTCCAAGTGCAATATAATTAACCTTATTATATTGTCAAATGAAAAACTACAAACAACTTTCAGAAACAGAACGAGAGACTATTTTTTTACTTCTATATTTGGGACTCACAGCCAAAGGAATTGCTGAATTTTTGGAACGTAGCACCTCCACCATCAGCAGAGAACTTAGACGAAACAGTAAGGACGGTGAATACAGTTGCTTATCGGCTCACAGGAGCGCTCTTAGACGACAATCTAACACACAACGTAAGCCGCTGAAAGTTACTTCTGGTTCAGCAGTGGAAGAATATGTTTTAAGGAAATTGAGATTGCGTTGGTCGCCCCGTCAAATCTCTATAAAAATTTTAGAGGAAATGGATGTAAAAATTAGTCATGAAACCATCTACCAATACATCTACGTTCAGGCGAAAGGTGAATTGAAGAAAGAGCTCATTTCTTATTTAAGACAACGTAAACCCAAACGGAAATCAAGAAAGGGAGAAGTTGAGAAACGGGGTACAATCCCCGATATGATTAGCATTCATCAACGTCCGGCTGAGGTAGAGGACAGGAATATTCCTGGTCATTGGGAGGGCGATTTGGTGGTTGGGAAAGATCACCAATCTGCCGTGGGCACATTGGTTGAACGAACGACTCGGTACCTCATTGTTGTTCCTCTGAAAACCAAGGATGCTGAAAGTGTAAGAAAAGAATTTGCAAAAGCTCTTTCAACTTTGCCCAGTTGCTTGACTAAAACGTTAACATATGATCGAGGTAAAGAGATGACAGAACACGCCAAATTTACTGCCGCGACACAAATGAAAGTTTATTTCTGTGATCCTCACAGCCCTTGGCAAAGAGGCTCAAACGAGAATACGAATGGATTACTTCGAGGCTTTTTTCCTAAGGGAACGGATTTTAATAAGGTCAGTAAAAAAGATTTGCTTTGGGCCCAGGAAGCGCTAAACGAGAGACCGAGAGAAACTTTGGGATACAGAACACCGAAAGAAAAATTAAATGCATTAATTTTAGAACATCAAAAAAATGCACTTTCAAGTTGAAACCACCATCTTCGCTTTTGTAATTTATTCCACCATCATTTCACTTATTTCATTAAGCTTATTTAAATCATCTGCACCCTACTACTTTTCAAATGCCTTCGATTCCTTTTTCACCATATTCAAAATATTCAGTGGCGACGGATTCTCAGATGTTGTAGCTGAAATTGAAACGCACTCATCCATTCAATTTATCTATTTCACCAAGTTTTATTTCGTCTTCATTGTCTTCACGGGAAGTATTCTAGGGCTTTCGCTCATTAACTCCATTTTCATTGATCAAATGAATCAAATGGCAGAGAAAAACGATGAGAAGGAATTGAGTGAAATTGCTAAGCTTCGTAAAGAAATTGCGGAGCTGAAGGAAATGCAGGAAGAGGTTTTGAGAAAGCTGGGGGAAAAGGGATAGGAATTTAGAATGAGTAGGAAAAACAGAATGAGAATGAATTTCACTCCTAATCGCCAATTATTATATGTTTTTGGTGAATGTAATCGCTGAATAATATGTATATTTGGCGATTATGATTACCCGGGAACTGCTAAGCATTATTCAAAAACGCTTTTCACAAGGAAAAGCCATTGTCGTTATTGGCCCTAGACAAGTTGGGAAAACCACGCTTATTCAAGAACTTCTTAAGGAGAAGAAACACCTTTTTCTAAATGGCGACGACATAAACACAGTTAACCTTCTTCGCGATGCTGGTGCTTCAAAATTGGAGTCTATCATTGGCTCGAACGATTTTGTTTTTGTTGACGAAGCACAACGGATTCCGAACATAGGCCTAATTGCAAAAATCATTACGGATCAATTTAAAAAAACTCAGCTCATACTTAGCGGATTTTCAGCACTCGAGTTGAATCAGTCCGTTCAAGAGCCCCTTACCGGTCGGAAATTCGAATACCTCATGTATCCAATTAGTTGGGATGAATTCGAGAAGCACAATAGCTATGTTGAAGCTGAACAACAACTGGAAGAGAGACTGGTATTCGGCATGTATCCAGATGTTATTAATCACCGTTCTGACGCACGTGAAATTCTGCAACAATTAGCATCGAGCTATTTGTATAAAGATGTGCTGACATTAACAGATGTTCGAAAACCCGAAATTCTAGACAAGTTACTGAAAGCCCTTGCCCTTCAATTGGGGAGTGAAGTTTCCTACAACGAACTTTCGAAACTCCTTGAAATAGACAAAGGAACTGTTTCCAAGTACATTGATCTCCTCGAGAAAAACTTTATTGTTTTTAAACTGAATAGCTTCAGCCGCAATCAACGCAATGAAATCAAGAACAACCGAAAAATTTACTTCTATGATAACGGCATTCGCAATATGCTTATCAATAATTTAAATCCTCTTGAACTCAGAACCGACAAGGGCGCGCTTTGGGAAAACTTCCTCATTTCCGAGCGAATTAAACTTCAAGAATACAATCGTATTTATTCGAATAACTATTTCTGGCGAACAGCGCAGAAGCAAGAAATAGATTTTGTGGAAGAACGAGACGGTGAAATTTTCGCTTATGAATTCAAGTGGAACAGTCGCGGAAAAAAATCACTTCCGAAAAATTTCATAGAAAAATATTCAGCGCAGGGCAAGTTCATTGATCGCGATAATTTCAGAGAGTTCCTTTCGAAGAAATGAGAACTTCGCGAATAATTTAGAATGAGTAGGAGAAACAGAATGAGAAACAGCTCCTCTTTAAACCAAAAACCCCCAACTTTCGTCGGGGATTTGGTTGCTTATTGGTGACACTGTAGGGATTCGAACCCCAAACCTTCGCATCCGTAGTGCGATGCTCTATCCAGTTGAGCTACAATGCCATTGCTGTTAAGCGGGTGCAAATATAGGCATTTCCTTTTATTTCACAATGATTCTAATAATTTTTCCAACTGTACTTAATCATGCACGCCTACCAAACCCTTGTCCAGTCGCAATTATTCACCACATCGTGCAACTTCACCAATCCCTGCCCATAGACGATCTGAGCTTCTGAAAATCTCATAGACGATACAGGTGACGCCGTAATAGCCAACGTATCACCAAAAACCTTGTAATCGCCCAACGAACTTGGGGTTTCATTTACTTGTGCTTCAAAATAATTATTGGAAACAAACTCCTCTGTTATGCTCAAACTGATCGAAGTCGTT
>CANIBZ010000082.1 GCA_947466425.1 Flavobacteriales bacterium | reverse complement strand
GGAATTGAAGCCGCCTATGTAAAAACGTTGCCCACCGACAGTATGGTCTACTCCGGTGAATTTTTACTGGAAGAAGATTCGGCAAATTATGCCGTTGTCGGGCTTGGCGTTCGCGGAGAATTGCAATTTCCTTCCTCGTTAAATCAGCCCGTTATTCTGAACATTAAAACTCCGGTTGCAGGAAGAAGACTTTCAACCAACCGTGAAAATGCCTTCAACGAGACAAACCTGCGTGTAACTGGAATTTTCACAGCAAATGCCGAACTCGACAAGAAATATATTTTCCTACCCTTCCGCTTAGCGCGTGAACTCTATGAAATGGACTCTTCGTTTACTTCACTGGAAATTCAAACTTCACCCAACACCGATTTAAATAAGTTGAAAGAAGAATTGCACGTGCTACTTCCTGACCTCAAAGTTCAAACCCGAGAAGATAAAAACGCACTGGTCTATAAAACGAACCAGAGCGAGAAATGGGCCACCTATCTCATTTTAGTTTTCATTTTAATCATTGCAAGCTTTAACATCTTAGCTTCCCTTACCCTTCTAATTATTGAAAAGAAAAAAGACATTCACGTGATGTATAGCATGGGGGCCACCAAAGCCACCATTCGAAATATATTTATTCTGGAAGGCGTATTCATCAATCTTACCGGAGCGGTGATCGGAACCGCGATTGGATTATTGCTTACCTACCTGCAACAAACAGTGGGATTGGTGCGCATGCAAGGCGCTGTGGTCGAGTTTTATCCCGTTCACATTATTCCTTCATCTGTTGCATTAATTTTCGTTACAGTTTGCACAATCGGAAGTCTCTTTTGCCTTGCATTTGTTCCTGCTTTATTGAAAAAATTTCAATACAATAAGTCGCAAGATTAAGTCAGTTCAATTTTATTTCCAGGTAAACACCGCACCACTCCTTTCAATTCTAATTTCAATAAGTGAAGGGCCAAATTCTCGCCTTCGAATTTCCACTTCAGCACATCTAAATCGAGCGAATGCTCTCTTCGAAGTAAATTGAAAATTTTCGTTTCCTCAACGCTCAATTCTGGAATAACCAACTGCGTAGCCGTTGTATCTATTTTCCAATCCATAAGCTTACACAACTCTTCAGCAGATGTAATTAGATGCGCCTTCTGCTGACGAATCAAATTGTTACATCCTTTGCTATACGCGTCGTTGGAACGTCCGGGTAAGGCAAACACTTCCTTATTAAAATCATTCGCGAAATTCGCCGTAACAAGCGCTCCGCCTTTCACAGCCGACTCTATTACCAAGAGTGCATCAGATAATGCCGCTATGCATCTGTTTCGCGTTTGAAAATACTCTCGCTCAGCCTTTACATGCGGAGCCAATTCAGAAAATACCAATCCCGTTTCTTCTATGCGCTGAATCAATTTTCGATTTTCCTTCGGGTAAATATTCTCGTGGCCATTCGCAATGCACGCCCATGTAACCAATTTATTCTCCAAAGCAGACGAGTGCGCCTGGGCATCTATTCCAAGGGCCAATCCGCTTATGACCACCACGTCTAATTCACGCAAAGACGCAATAAGTTCATTGCAAAACGATCTCCCGTAGGCCGTGGCGTTGCGCGTTCCAACAATACCAATGGTCCGTGCTGGATTCACTTCAGCATTACCTCGCTTGAATAGAAAGACCGGTGCATCATCGAAGTACTTCAATCGCTTGGGGTAATTGTCACAGGCATAAGTTACTATTTCAATTTTATGTTGAAGGGCTTCGTTCATCTCTCGCTCGGCTTTACTCAGAAATTCAGTTTTCTTCTCTGAATCTAATTTGAAACGAATGGGAAGGTCCCATTTGGAAATGGGCGTTTGGAAGGCGGCTTCCGCCGAACCGAATTTCTCTAAGAGTTTTCGAAACCGAATGGGACCCAAATGTGGCACATTAGAAAGTGCCAGCGTATATAAAAGTTGCTGTGCGTTCGTCATGCGCACAAAATTCATGAAAAGCGTTCAACGCCTTCACAAACACTTATGCCATAAAAGAGAATATTATTTCTGCTGAATGAACAGTTCGATAGCTTTACTCATGCTTGGCGCCTTGGGGTTCGGTGCCATAACATCTATGCGAAGCTTCGCATTCTCAACCGCCTGCGCAGTCGTTTGTCCAAAAACCGCAATCTTCGTTGTGTTCTGTTTGAACTTCGGGAAGTTCTTGAATAACGATTCAATATCTGATGGAGAGAAGAATACCAGCATGTCATATTTCACATCGGCCAAATCACTTAAATCGCTGCACACCGTTTTGTACATAACTGCTTTCGAATAGTCGATCTTTTCTTTCGTTAGAATTTCAGGAATACTCGGCTTCAACATATCTGAACAAGGGAGCAAAAATTTCTCGGTCTTGTGTTTCTTCACAAAATCCATAATTTCTGCAAAGGTTCCGTTTCCGTAAAAGATTTTTCTTTTTCTGAACTGCGTATACTTTTGAAGATAAAACGCAATGGCTTCACTCAAACAAAAATATTTCGTAGCATCGGAAACAGTTATGCGTAGTTCTTTCGCTAAACGGAAATAATGATCCACCGCATTTCTACTGGTGAACAACACCGAAGGGTGTTCAGCGTAATCTATTCGTTGCTGACGAAAGTCTTGTCCACTAAGACCTTCAACATGAACGAAAGGACGATAATCAATTTTTAACTTATGCTTTTTTGCAAGATCAACATAAGGATTCTTTTCAGAACCGGGATCTTGTTGCGTAATTAAAATTGTTTTAATTTTCTCTGCCATCTCTGAAGGTTGAGGATATCCTCTAAAAAACGTTTAGCCAAATTAGTTTCGAAAGCACAGCCCAAGGCAGGACTTCGAAGGTGCAAAGGTAAAAAAAGATATAGAAAAATGGTACACCCATTTGCATTGCTGAAAACATTGCCTGAATTGTGCTCAAAAAAGGAACCGTTACCAGTAAAACCAAGGACAAATTCAAGGCGATATCGCTCACATTTCCGGTTGAATACACCGCTAGCAATAAAGGAACCGTGAGAACAAGGACGGCAAACCTTGAAGTTAACGCTAAGTACTTGTTGTAGTCTTCCAAGGCAGATGATGCTCCAGCTGTAATGAAAGCAACAACCCACGTCATGATCCATTTGAATCCAAAAAGAACAACAACAATTGAAACACTGAATAGAAACTGATAAAATGGAGGCATCGTAAAGATGTCGGAAAAATAACGTTTACTCAGAAGGGTCAGCACCAATCCTCCCATGAGAAAAAAACAAATCAACATTCCGAAATTTTTCCAGCCGTGGCCTTCTCTTCGCTCTTCTTGCTTAAAAAATCTTCGACTTAAGACCGAACGCAAAATCGCACGCAAAACCGTATTGTCGCGATTTACCCACGCAATAACTCCCAAAGCGAAGACAAAGATGAGTAACATCCAGTCTTCAGAAAGTTGATTGGCAATGCGAACGGCTGGGTTCATTAACGAATCATTTTCAAGAATCCGACTTCACCTTCTGTTAATGGTCTATATCTTCCTCTCGTTAATTCCTTCTTCGTTAAACCAGCATACATCACGCGATCCAATTTTACAACGGTATAACCGAAGTGCTCGAACATGCGACGTACAATTCTATTTCTTCCGCTGTGAATACGAATACCCACTTGCTTCTTGGCATTTACTCCTTCCACATATTCTATCTCATCTGCCTTAATGAATCCGTCGTCTAAGACAAACCCTTCACGCATTTGATCCACGTGCTCTGATCTTACTTTCTGATCGGTTTCAACGTGATACAATTTCGGGAATTCATGCTTCGGATGCATCAGACGTTTCGCCAACTCACCGTCGTTGGTAAACAGCAACAACCCTGTGGTGGCGCGGTCTAATCTTCCAACCGGATAAATACGCTCAACACAAGCGTCTTTCACCAAATCCATAACTGTTTTTCTTCCTTCAGGATCTTCCATAGTGGTTAAGAATCCTTTCGGTTTATTCAACAAGAAGTAACGTAATTTTTCTGGACGAAGCACTGCGTCGTCGTATTTCACTACGTCGTTTTTCGGATCTATTTTCAATCCCAATTCTTTCACCACAACACCGTTCACGTTCACCAAACCTAGTTCAATCAATTGATCGGCTTCTCTTCTCGAAGCTATACCTGCGTTGCTTAGGAACTTATTCAAACGAATTAATCCTTCACGCTCGGTCTTGCTTATGTATGCTTTTTCTGGAACGAACTCTTTGTGAAGTCCGCCACTTTTTTCTCTTTTCTTCTCTTCTTTTACACGCTCACGCGCGTTTGAACGATACGGCTTCGGCGCATCTTCGTCGCGTCCAGATTTCTTCGGCGCTTCGGTGCGTTTAGGTCTTGTGCCCAAAACATTCTTACCTCTGTCGTGACGGCTCGTGTCTTTCGGTGCCTTTGCCGGACGCTCGGGGCGTGCTGCAGCTTTGGGTTCTGGACGTTCAGCATTGTAACGACTTTCGTTTCTTCCGCCCGTGCGGTTTGAACGTCCACCGCCTGTTGGTCTTGCGCCACCTCTTCCACCTTCACTTCTTCCTTCACCGCGTGCAGGGCGATCGGAATAAGCCGGACGGTCACTGCGCTCTGGTCTATCCGATCCTGAGCGAGCAGGACGATCTGGTCTAGCAGAACCAGAACGAACGGGACGGTCGGGTCTATCAGAACCTGAACGAGTTGGGCGATCCGGACGAGCAGAACCTGAACGAACAGGTCGATCCGGACGAGCAGCACCTCCACGTGCAGGACGATCGGGTCTCGCCGAAGCAGGGCGCTCTGGACGAGCTCCTCTTTCTGGACGTTCCGATTTTGATGAACCCGAACGAGCGGGGCGCTCGGTGCGAGAACGATTTGGTTTTGGATTAGGCATAATGAATTATTAATGCAAAAATAAAGGGACACCTTCAAATTGAGGTGTCCCTTTTTTAATTGGGCGAAAATTATTTTTTCTTCTTTCCTTCAGGTGCTTTGTCTGCAGTAGCAGCAGCAATAGAAGCACGAGTTGCTTGAACTGCAACAACAGCAGCAGCATCAGCTTCCAATACTTTACAACCAGGGATAGCAATTTCGCGAATACGAATCATATCACCAATTTTCAAGTGTGTGATATCAAGCATAATTTCGTTTGGAAGTTCTTCTGGCTTTCCGAAAACACGAACCTTACGGTAGTTGATCGCTAAACGACCACCCGACTTCACTCCTTCAGAGTTACCGGTTACACGAACGGGTAAAGCTGTTTTAACTTCTTTTCCAGGAACCAATTCCAATACATCCAAGTGAACAACTTTGTCGGTTACTGGGTGACGTTGAATTTCTTGAATAAGACCATGACGAACTGTTCCGTCGATATCGATCAATAATTCCAAGGTGTCTGAAGACGCCATGATTTTGTCCATTACTT
>CANIBZ010000081.1 GCA_947466425.1 Flavobacteriales bacterium | reverse complement strand
CGCGCAATCATTTCCCAAATACTAATCTCTCGCTCAGAGGCGCCCACTATCAATTTCTCTAAAGTTGTCTTTCCAATTCCGCGAGCAGGATAATTAATCACACGCTTCAAAGCTTCTTCATCTTTGTGATTGGCTGTTAGTCGGAAGTAGGCTAACAAGTCTTTAATCTCTTTTCGCTGGTAGAAACTTAATCCACCGTATATCTTGTATGGAATATTTAATTTTCGAAGGGCTTCCTCCATAGCACGCGACTGAGCGTTCGTGCGGTACAGAATGGCGAAGTCGTGGTAAGTTCCTCCGTCTTCCTTTTGCAATTTGAAGATGGTGTTCGCCACGAACATCCCCTCTTCATTGTCTGTTGGTGCTTGATGAAGGCGAATTTTACTTCCTTCATCATTGGCTGTCCAAACGTTCTTTTTAATCTGATTCTTATTGTTTCCAATGATTGAATTCGCTGCTTCAACAATGACTTTCGTAGAGCGGTAATTCTGCTCCAATTTGTACAACGAATAATCGGGATAGTCTTTTCTAAAATTCAGAATGTTCTGAATATTCGCTCCGCGGAAAGCATAGATACTTTGCGCGTCATCTCCCACGACACATAAATTCTCGGTAACCGCGGCCAATTGCTTCACGATTAAATACTGAGAAAAATTCGTGTCTTGATACTCATCTACCATGATGAATTGAAACTTATGCTGGTAGCGGTGAAGCACATCTGCATGGTCTCTGAACAAGATATTCGTCTTGAACAGCAAATCATCGAAGTCCATAGCCCCGGATTGAAACAAGCGCTGGTCATACTTTTGATAGACCTCTGCCATCTTGGGGCGTTTCGCAGCGTGATCCTCTGAAACCAATTCCACTTGTTCAGGGTAATCTGCAGCTGCAATTAAATTATTCTTACAGGAAGAAATCCGATTCTGCACCATTCCCGGCTTGTATATCTTGTCGTCGAGCGACATTTCCTTCAGAATATCTTTAATTAAACTCTTGCTATCAGCAGAATCATAAATGCTGAAGTTTCGCGGATAGCCAATTCGATCGGCTTCCGATCGAAGAATACGCGCGAAGACGCTGTGGAAAGTGCCCATCCAAATGTTGCGCGCGTTGTCTTCGCCCATTAGGTTAGCAATACGCTCCTTCATTTCTCGCGCCGCCTTATTGGTAAAGGTTAGGGAAAGAATACTGAACGGATCAATACCGTTCTGTATCATGTGTGCAATACGGTAAGTCAGGACACGCGTCTTTCCCGAACCCGCTCCTGCAATAACCATTAATGGACCTGAAATATGTCGAGCTGCTGCACGCTGAGCGTCGTTCAACTCACTTAAAAAATCTCTTTGACTCACTATGCAAAGATACTTTTACCGAATTGAACACCCCCGTAAAACTTCCACTTTCCGAAAGAAACTTATCAACGCTTTGCGCTACTTTTGCTAAAAGCCTTAAACATGTCAAAGATTTTAATTGTCGACGATGAAGCTGCCATTCGCAGCGCTCTAAAAGAAGTTCTCGAATACGAAGGGTTCAGCATCTCTGAAGCGCCAGATGGCGAGACCGCGTTGAAAATGGTTTTGAAAGAATCGTTCGATTTAATCTTTTGTGACATTAAAATGCCGAAATTGGACGGGCTAGATTTTCTTTCTGAATTGAAGAAAGAAGAAATAAACGTTCCTGTCGTAATGATTACCGGGCACGGAACCATCGATACAGCTGTTGAAGCCCTTAAGCGTGGGGCGTATGATTTTATTCAAAAACCACTCGATCTAAATCGCGTTCTCGTTTCAACTCGCAATGCGAATAAGCACGATGCGCTGGTGAAAGAAACCAAGACACTTAAAAAGAAACTCAACAAAGTTCTCGGTTCGAATATTATTGGTCAGAGCAAATCTATTCTTGAAATTATTAAAATGATAGACACTGTTGCTCCAACGGATGCGCGTGTTTTAATTACAGGTGGAAATGGTTCGGGCAAGGAATTGGTTGCACGTCAGCTTCATGAAAAAAGTAATCGCGCTGCACAGCCATTCATTGAAGTGAATTGCGCGGCTATTCCTTCCGAGTTAATTGAAAGCGAATTGTTCGGTCATGAAAAAGGAGCGTTTACTTCTGCAGTAAAAACGAAGCCCGGAAAATTTGAGTTAGCCGATAACGGCACCCTTTTCCTAGATGAAATAGGAGACATGTCGCTTTCTGCTCAAGCCAAAGTGCTTCGCGCCCTTCAAGAAAATAAAATCACACGCGTGGGTGGAGAAAGAGACATGAAGGTTAACGTGCGCATTTTAGCAGCCACAAACAAAGACCTGAAAAAAGAAATTGCTTCAGGTAATTTTCGTGAAGACCTTTACCACAGACTTTCTGTTATCGTAATTAAAGTCCCTTCACTAAATGAACGCAAAGACGATCTTCCACTATTGGCAGAGCACTTCCTTCAGCAAATT
The DNA here is from genome assembly GCA_947466425.1 of Flavobacteriales bacterium. GTDB lineage: Bacteria > Bacteroidota > Bacteroidia > Flavobacteriales_D > Sanyastnellaceae > CAIZGX01. The sequence continues at coordinate 3,087 of CANIBZ010000081.1, read as the reverse complement.
GCCGATGAATGCGGACAACCCAAGAAAAACATTCAACCCGCCGCATTAAAGCTACTTCAACAGCACGACTGGACAGGTAACATTCGTGAATTCCGAAACGTTATTGAACGACTTATTATTCTTTCAGGAGAAATTATTGATGACAAGGCGGTGAAGCAATATGCAACCCCTTACTTCAATTGATTCCGAATAGGAATCATAAAAGGCACATACGCTAAAAAAACAGCAATACTTCCAACTACTAAAAAAGAAATATTGGGCGTTTGAGCCGGCATTAGAAATGTTGTTCCGATTACAAAAAGGGTATAGCCGTATAAAATAAAAGACACTTGATAGTGCTTAAGTCCCAATGCTAATAAGCGGTGGTGAATATGATTTTTGTCTGCCAAAAACGGAGATTTCCCATTTAAAATTCGAATTGAAAATACACGCAAAGTATCTATCAGCGGGTAGGACAAAATGGCCATTGCGAAAATTGGCTTAGAAACTATCTGCATAGGAATAGACATTTTCGAAGGGGGAAATTCAATGAGTTTCATGGCCAAAACGTACATACAAATTCCAATGATCAATGAACCCGAATCACCCATGAAAATGCGCGCTGGTTGGAAATTGAAAATCAAAAATCCGAAAAGCGACCCCGCTAATCCTACAGCCAATAAAGCCAATGGCATATCTCCTGTTTTGTAAAACCATAGCGTGAAAGTTACACTGCCAATTAAACCAATTCCTCCTGCTAAACCATCTACTCCATCGATGAGATTTATGGCATTTACAATAACAATGTATATGAAAATGGAAATCAATACACTCAGCCAATACGGCAATTTATCTACTTCAAAGAGTCCCCAAAACTCGGTTAATCGAATGTCTGCTAGGACCACAAGTGTCACTCCAACAAGAATGTGAACGATTAACTTTTTAAATGGGTCAACGCCAACAATATCATCTTTCAATCCAATAAAAAACAAAGCAAACATGGAAGCCAACACATACTTGAATTCGTTTAATGCTTGCAAAGGATTGTAATTGGCTCCCAATTCCCAGGCGTCGCGAGAAGGAAACCACAAGCAATAAGAAATAATAGTAGCCGCAAAAATTAATATACCACCTAGCGTAGGAATACTTTTGCTATGCAGCTTGCGATCGTTACCGGGTTCATCTACCAAATGCTTCATCTTCGCCACTTTAATAAGCGGAGGAGTTGCCACCAATACAATGGCAAACGCACTTAGAAAAGCGAAGACAATATCTTTCAATTTTGGTTCAGGTTAGGGTGAATCAAATGTATTCAAAAATCGCGATAAACAGCGTGCAATCCGGTGCGAATTCCCAACATTAAAATAGTTGCGTGTTGTTTAACCAAATCATTCGACCGGTCATCAATTCTATCTGTATAGGAAATAATAAATTCAGAATTCGTTTTAGGATTAATCCAATACCCCACCTCAACATCCCACTGCTTCAGATTTCTTTTAATCAACTCAGGCGCATCGTTGCGCTCTTCCAGTCTATTTTGAACAATGTAATTCCATTTCACGCGAGCAAAGTACCTTCCATAGCGATAGCGCGTGCGCAAGATATATTCATGCATGTTGTTCAACGGATGCCCCACCGTCTGATTCATATGCGTAGCGTCTGTGTAAAGCGCAGAAAAGGAATACACATCGCTTTGAACCCGATTGTATTCAAAACCCAAATCAAAATTCTTTACTCTCAAATTATAAGACTGAACTCCCAATTGAAGCGCTCCATTCTTTTTAAAATCTCCTAATACATCGGCATACGCTTGTCCATATACTTCAATATTATTCGTCAGTCGAACGTTCGCGTCAATTCCTATATTGAAATTATTTCGAACTGAATTAACCTGCGTGAATCCTGTTCCAATTAGTGGAGAGTAGAAGTTCACAGGAAGCGACTGCGGCATTGCATTCGAATCGTATCGATTCCAAATAACTGATTCAAAAAGTGAAAGCTCAACTTTCGTCGTTGGCTTCCAACTGAGGTATGAAAAACTACCTGCCTTCCTTCTAAACGTAGACTCAGGAGTGTCGCCTATAGGAAGACGCTCTAAACTTTGCATCACATTCCAAACATGCGAATACTTGACTTTTCCTTTTGTAATATCGAATTGAACATAGGGATAATTATACATCCCATCTGACCAGAGCAACGAGCGATAACCGTTTCCAATTTTATGTTTTCCGTATCCCATATGAAGTCTCAATGCTTTCAAGGGTTGAACCGTAATGCGCGAAAAAGAGGAGGAATAATCGACAACGTCTCGTATAGCGGTAAAGTCCTTATCACGGCCAAATCCGGGAATTACACCTAAACTATCTACATAGTTTTTCATGTACTTAGCCATGTACTCTTGACTTTCATAAAATCCAGTCTCAACAGAAACCTTATTTCCAAAATCGGCTTGAACCCATAGACCTCTAGTGTTGGTTATAATTCTATGTGATCTAGGGTAGTTCAATGTATCCGTAAAATCTTTCCCTCCGGCAATGTTGTATAGAAAATTCATTCGAATGTGAACATCACCCTCGTGGTATTCGAAAATGTGTTTACGCAGGGCAATAGCAGCAAAATCGTGATAAAGCTTAACGCTATCCTTCAACTCTCCTTCCATTTTAGCAAGGGGTAAATCGCAGCGCATATATGGTTGCATAGAGAGAAAAACGGGAGAGTCTATTTTCAATGCTGCTTCTCTGACCGAGCGGGTAAAACCAAAACCGGTCGGATATGCCGAGGGCTGTGCGAAGCACAACACCACCTGCACAAAAAACAATACCGTAATAATTAACTTCAATTTCATCTCAACTATTATTTTCAATTCTCGCGAACATCTAAAGCATCGCGCAATCCATTTCCAACCATCATAAACGAAAGTACTAAAAGCATGATACAAACTCCAGGTAAGAAAGCTAAATATGCCATATCGGTAGTTAAATACGAATAACTTTCACGAATCATATTTCCCCAACTCGGCGTTGGAATTTGCGCGCCGAGTCCTAAAAAACTCAATCCCGCTTCCATAAGAATAGCTGAAGCGAAATTCGCCGCAGACATGACAATTAT
>CANIBZ010000080.1 GCA_947466425.1 Flavobacteriales bacterium | reverse complement strand
TTCAATTACAACTTCAGCCAATGCATCAAGGGTTTGTTTAGCAGTACCAAGGTTTTTAGAGGTTTCTGAAATATTCGCAGCTGCGATAGCAATGTAAGTGGTATACTTAAGATCTTTAGATGCTTTGTTTTTCTTATTGTCTACAATGCCACGTGCCTTTGCAAAGTAGGTATCTGCTTTTCCACCGTTGCCTTCGCGCATTTCTATTTGACCTAGGCCAATATAGTTTAATGGGAAAAGTGAATCGGCTTTCACACCTGCCAAGAATGCGGCTTTCGCATCAGCAGTCTTAACAGCATCAATTGACTTTCCGTCGACAGCCCATTCCAAATAGTTGAATCCATCAACAGCGAATTTTTCAGCGCTAAAAGGTAAAGCTTCTAAATCGCGAAGTGCTTTTTCATAACGCTCGTTCAAGGTTGACGTGCGAATTGGATTGAATGCTGGATTGAGTTCTAGTGGAGCTCTTTTTTGTGCTGTGCACGAGAGAAGTAGCACGTTGGCTACAAGGATTGTGAATAGGTTCTTCATATTCATGTTTACTTATTTCAGGTTTAGTCTTTAATTCGAATAACTCTTGTGGGCGACGTAGCAGCAACCATGCCCATTTTGTGAATGATCAATTGCCCCTTCTCTCCGTTCAAGAAAGAAATGAATCCGGTTCCCACCGTTCCCTTCAATCCTGTGCGAATGGCATAGACATCGCGAGTAAAAGGATAACTCTTGTCGAACACATAGGCTTGGAAAGGATATCTCACTCTTTCTGGATGATCTGTAAGGGTGTTGTTCAATATACCCACCACATCAATCTTATCTCTGAAGGCCTTGGTTACCTTATCTTCTGGATCGGTGATCCAGCTAACCGAGATAATGCCTATGGCTCCCGGATTGTCATGCACATAGTTGATTACGGCTGCTGTGCTGTCCATGGCAAAGAAGTTCGCAGGCATTCCGCCACCGTTTAAAAAATTCTCTTGCACGTAACGCGCATTGCATGATCCGTTGTGATCGAAGATGATGCGAATGTCTCCGTTTTTGTTGGAAGGATTAATTTGATTCCAATTGGTGATCTGTCCGCCAAGAACTTGCTTCGCTTGGTCAAGTGTTAAAACAGAATCCTGATTGTCCTGATGAATAATAAGCGCAATAGCGTCCGTGGCAATCTTAACTGACTCGGGCAAGCGTTGCTTTGATGCAAAGAAATCCAATTCCGCCTGCGATAAGGGGCGATTAATAATGGCCGCTTGAATGCTATCTGCTAGTAACAAACGAATAATTTCCTCTTCCGTAGAATACGTAGGTTTTATTTTCGCTTTGTCATAAATCTGCTGATAAACGGGAATTTCAGACTGCATCATGAGGCTGTAACTTTCATCTACACCGATTTTCAATTCGCCTGAAGAAATCCCTTGTGCTGTCGTGTCGTAGTTGCCGCAGCTAGCAAGCAAAGCGCCTACGAGCGCTATAAAGAATAGGTTTTTCATAATGTGGTTTCCCCTGATTTAAGTTCCTTCCACGCCTTAACAATTCTTCTTGCGCGCAATGCAGCATATAACAGGAGTACCAGAGCGAACCAATATTTTCTTTGGCCCGGCAAGGTGCTGTCTAACGCATTGGAGGCCACACAAAAGATGGCCATTCCAATGAATACTCCTACCATAATAATCTGACTAATGAGCAACGGCTTTTTTAGCATAGGGTGCAAATTTAATCGTTTACGAGTGAAAATTGAATAGGAATAGTTTGTTTTACAGCAACGGACGTATTTCCGCTACGACCGGGGATCCAATTCGGCATTTTTTGAATGGCTTTCACGGCTATTTTATTCAAGTCTTCTCCATTCTCAATGCCTCGTTCAATGCTCACTCTGGAGATACTTCCGTCTTCTTCAATTACAAAAGAAACGTAGACAGTGCCTTCTATTCCGAGGTTTTTCATGCGTTCGGGATAATAGATGTTTTCTTGAAGAAATGCATAAAGTTCAGACACTCCTCCTGGGAATTCGGGCATGAATTGGGCGAATGTTTTGAAATTGTTATTTTTTTTCTTTTTCACGGAGGTGGTGTCTACTGTGAAGTTGGGCTCTTCCGGAAAACCAAAAAAATCTTCGTCATCTCCGCCAAGGCCAACCCCTCCGAATCGTGAGAATACGTTGGTCTTCTTCGTTGTATGATCAACAACGTTAATGGTCCTATTTTCCGCGCCTCCGCTCTGTTGCTTCTCTACAAGCGAATGCTTCTTCACCTCTTTTTTTGGTTGAATTTTTATCTGGTCTAGTCGAACCGTGGCTAATTGTGTCATTTGCACTTCCGGTACTTTTTTCTCTATGGCCTTGTTGGAAAGCGTGAGCACGAAGAGGAATCCCGATACCAAGCAAATACCCATGGCTGTCGAGAGCAACGTTCTGCGTCCGTAATTCTTACGAAGGGTATAGGCTCCATACATTTTGTTTCTAGTTTCAAAGACCACTTCATCGAGTGTTTTGAAAAGGGTGCGAGTCGTTTTCATAACTGTTGTTTTCTTTTTCAAACGAAAGGCGAAGGCCTATTGGTCTGTGAGCGTGCTATCTTTGAGCGTCATATCCATTCAAAAATTTCATTTCTATGAGAGGCCTTTTTCTTGTTTTATTCATGCTTATTCTTGCTGAAACCCATGCTCAGCAAGAGAAATTCCTTGTTTCAAATGGAAAGAAATTACCATTGAAAGAGTATGTGGTGAATGGCGAATACGAAGCGAGACTTCCGTTTATCTTGTTTTTACATGGCGCCGGAGAACGCGGAAGCGACAATGTGGCACAAACGAAAGTGGGTTTACCTGTGCTCATGCAAACGCTAAAGTCTGCAGGATTGGAGCACTATGTTTTGTGGGTACCGCAATGTCCGAGCGATCAAAGATGGACCGATGTCGATTGGAAAGCCATAGAGCACACCATGAAGAAGAATCCAACTTGGCCCATGCAAGTCTTAATGAATGGGATTGATTCCTTGGTTGCGAATTCCACAACGATAGATACCACGCGGATGTATATCGTGGGCTTGAGCATGGGCGGATACGGCACGTGGGAATACATTGCGCGACAGCCGTATCGCTTTGCTTCGGCAATGCCGGTTTGCGGAGGAGGAGATGTTGAGCAAGCGAAAAACAATATGCAAACCGCCGTATGGGCCTTTCATGGAAAGGCCGATAATGTTGTGCCCTATGCGAATTCAGTTCGCATGGTGAATGCAACAAAAAAGGTGAACACGAATGTTCACCTCATTTCTTATCCAGATGTCAAACACGACAGTTGGAACAAAGCTTTCGCGGAAAAGAAAATCGTTCGCGATTTCATTTCAACACGAAAGAAATAAATTCTTTTATCCGAGCTGCTCTTTAATGGCAGCGATCTTGCTTAACGCGTCTGATTGTTTTTTGCGCTCTCCTTCTAAAACAGCGGCCGGTGCGTTGTTTACAAAGCGTTCGTTCGTCAACTTCGCCTCAACAGACTTCAAGAATCCTTCGAGGTAAGCCAACTCTTCCTTCATCTTGGCTTGTTCCGCTTCCACATCTACAGAAGCTGTGTATGGAATGAAATACTCCACACCATTCACCATGAAGCTGAATGAAGGGTTCATCTTTTCAGATACTTCATTTAATTCAGAGATGTTACACAAATGTGTGAACGCCGCATCGAATGAAGAATTTCTGTTTGCTGTTTTCATGAATGAAACAACCAAGGCTTCTTTGTTTGGAAGGTTTTGTTTTTTGCGAACGTTACGTACTTCTGTTACCAACTTTTCGAACTCTTCAAATTCTTTTTGAATGTTCGCGTCGAAGGTTTTTGCTGAAGGCCAATTCGAAATACAAATCATTTCCGATTCGTTCTTCCAGGCGTCCATGTGCTGCCACATTTCTTCCGTTAGGAAAGGCATAAACGGATGTAACACTTTCAACAAGTTTTGGAAAATATCAAGCGTGTCGTTGTATGTTTTCGAATCGATTCCTTTTCCGTAAGACGGCTTCGCCATTTCCAAGTACCAAGCACAGAAGTCGTCCCAAATTAATTTGTACGTCTGCATCAATACCTCGCTAATGCGGAACTTTTCGTAACCGTCTTCCATTTCAGCAAGTACTTGCTCGAAGCGATTGTTCATCCACTTCACAGCAATGGCAGAAGATTCAGGTTGCTCAAGAGAAGTATCAATCTTCTCTTCCCAACTCTTCACCAAACGGAAAGCGTTCCAAATTTTATTTGCGAAATTTCTTCCTTGCTCGCACAAAGATTCATCAAATGGAAGGTCGTTTCCAGCTGGAGAAGAAAGCAGCATTCCAACACGAACACCGTCTGCTCCAAACTGTTCCATAAGTTCAATCGGATCGGGTGAGTTCCCCAATGACTTGCTCATTTTTCTTCCTTGCTTATCGCGAACAATACCGGTGTAGTAAACGTTTTTGAAAGGGAAGTTTCCAACGTATTCATATCCTGCAACAATCATGCGTGCAACCCAGAAGAACATAATCTCTGGAGCCGTCACTAAATCGGCAGTAGGGTAGTAGTAGTCTAATTCTTCTTTCGAATAGAATCCGTCGAACACGCTACTTGGCCACCACCAAGAGCTGAACCAAGTGTCCAACACGTCGTCGTCTTGCTTCAAATCGGCAGCGCTCCATGAAGCACCTTTTGCTTGAAATTGCGCAAGAGCGTCTTCACTATTTTTCGCCACTTCAAAACTTCCGTCAGGCGCATAGAATGCAGGAATGCGATGTCCCCACCACAATTGACGCGAGATACACCAGTCTTTGATGTTCTCCATCCAGTTGCGATAGGAGTTCTTGAATTTCGGAGGGAAGAAGCGAATAGTGTCGTTCATTACGTTTTCCAAAGCAGGCTTGCTCAGGTCTTTCATGTCTACGAACCACTGCAACGAAAGGCGTGGTTCAATAACCACATCTGTGCGTTCTGAATATCCAACTTTATTCAAGTGCTCTTCAGTCTTCGCTAATAGACCGGCAGCATCTAAATCTTTTGCAATTTGATCACGAACCGCGAAGCGCTCTTGTCCCACATACATGCCTCCTGCTTCGGAAATGGTTCCGTCTGCGTTCATCATGTTAATCACTTCCAGTTGGTGTTTTTCACCCAACATAAAGTCGTTCTGATCGTGCGCAGGAGTTACTTTCAAGCAACCCGTTCCGAATTCTATTTCAACATATTCATCTGCAATGACAGGAACAGCGCGGTTCACCAAGGGAACAATTACTTTCTTTCCGTGAAGGTGTGTGTAACGCTCGTCTTTCGGATTCACGCACACAGCGGTGTCTCCAAGAATGGTTTCTGGACGTGTAGTGGCTACGGTTAGAAATTCATTCGTTCCTTCAATCTGATATTTTAGGAAGTACAATTTCGATTGTATTTCCTTGTGTATTACTTCTTCGTCGGATAAAGCGGTAAGTGCAGCAGGATCCCAGTTGATCATTCGCTCGCCGCGATAGATTTTTCCTTTTTTGTGAAGGTCAATGAAGCAGTCGATTACGCTTTCATAATATTTCGGATCCATGGTGAAACGCGT
>CANIBZ010000079.1 GCA_947466425.1 Flavobacteriales bacterium | reverse complement strand
CTTGGTGCGTGTGAAAACCAAAGCAGATCGTATTGATTTATCTTGAAGGACATGCATCAACAAATCGTTCTTGTTCGCCTGATCTACGAAGTAAATGCCTTGCTCAATTTTTTCAACGGTGGAAGAAACAGGAGTTACTTCAACTTTTTTCGGAGTCGTTAAAATTGAATTCGCCAATTCTTGAATCGTTTTCGGCATGGTTGCCGAAAAGAACAAAGACTGTCTTCTTTCAGGAATTAATTTAATAATGCGTTTCACATCGTTCACGAATCCCATGTCCAACATGCGATCTGCTTCATCCAAGACAAACATTTGAATTTGTCCGAGATTCACATGACGTTGTTGCACCAAGTCTAACAATCTTCCTGGAGTACAAATAAGAATGTCTACTCCAGCTTTCAACGCGTTCACTTGAGAGAACTGATTCACGCCACCGAAAATAACGGTGTGACGAAGATTCAAGTTTCTGCCGTAGCTCGCGAAGCTCTCACCAATTTGAATAGCCAACTCACGCGTTGGAGTAACAATTAATGAACGAATAGCACGCTTGCTTCCGGTGTGTCCGGTATTCTGAGTAAGTAATTGTAAAATTGGAATGGCGAAGGCCGCTGTTTTTCCTGTTCCCGTTTGGGCACAACCCAACAAATCATTTCCTTCCAACAAAATTGGAATGGCTTGTTCTTGAATAGGAGTGGGAGTGGTGTAACCTTCTTTTTTTAGAGCGCTAAGAATAGGCTCAATTAAGTTTAATTTTTCAAATGACATAAAATACGTGGTCGCCAAATTCCCAATCGTATTTCTAAGTTGAACTGCCAACGGAACTTGTTGCGGGCGCAAAGGTAGTCTACTTTTTCACCCGAACCATCATTAATCCGTCGCGAAGCGGCAAAAGCACCTTCTCACATCGGCTGTCTTTCGCAACTAAATCATTTAATTCTTGAAGAACTTGTGTGTCGAAATCCTTTTCTACAGCGGGTTCCAGAACCTTTCCGCTCCAGAGGACATTGTCTATAAGAATAACCGTTCCGGCATGAGCGTGCTCCATTGTCCAATTCCAATAATGAAGGTAATTCCGCTTATCTGCATCAATAAAGACCAAATCGAATGTTCCTTCTAAATCTTCAAATGCACTCAAGGCAGCATTATAAATCGGTTTTATTTGCGATCCATTTTTATGTTGAAGGAAATACTTGTCGTGCAGCCAACTCAGTTCATCGTTTTCATCAATGGTAATTAATTCACCATCTTCTTGAAGTCCATCGGCCAAGCACAACGCGCTGTAACCCGTGAATGTGCCAATCTCCAAAATTCGTTTGGGTTGAATCAATTGCGAAAGCAAACTTAAAAACCGTCCTTGAAGATGTCCACTTAGCATACGCGGATTTATCACCTTCTGCCAGGTCTCAGCCGAAAGCGCCTTCAACAAATCAGACTCATCATCTGAATGCTTTTCGCAATAGTCTAATAAAGTAGATGAGATAAAATCCATTGCGCGAAGTTACAAAGCTTACCTTTGCATTTATGAGACCGAGTCGGGAATTGTTTATGCGCATGGGTTTACTTACGCTGCTCGTTCCTTTGGTCATTGTTTCCATTCTTTATTATTTCAACGCAACGGAATTTATGATCCCCGTTATTATTGGGAAAATGAATGTTTTGTGGCAGTTGTTATTGGGTGTTGCTGGCGGATTTGTATTAAGCGGAATTACTTGGCTCATGGGTAAATGGAAATACCTCGATGATGTGAATTTCGATTATACGTTACGATTGGGAATTTTCAATTTCAGTTTTCAAGAGATATTGTTTTTAAGTTTTTGTGCGGGGGTTGGAGAAGAGATTGTTTTTCGCGGAATGATACAACCGTGGTTAGGAATTTTAACTACGTCGTTTATGTTTATTGCGCTTCACGGATACTTGAGTTACAGCTCTTGGCCGAAAGTCATATTCGGACTTATCTTATTTGCGGTGGGAACACTGTTAGGAATTTTAGGCGCATACGTAGGATTGCTTGCAGCCATTGTAGCGCATATACTTTATGACATTGTAGCCTTTCAGCGTATTCAAGCGGAATACGAAGAATTGAAAAAGAAATCAATTATTCCAATTGCACATGAGCAAGAAGAACATCAAGAGTGAAGGCGGATTTGTATTCAGTACGAATCCTAACTTCAACATAGAAAATGAAAACGAGGCGGCAGAGACGCTTCCACCCAACGAACAGAAATTAAAAGTTTGGTTGGAAAAAAATCACCGTGGTGGAAAAACGGCCTCAGTTATTAAGGACTTCATCGGCAACGAAGAAGATTTAGAACAGTTAGCAAAAGTGTTAAAGAACAAATGCGGTACTGGTGGAAGCGCGAAAGATGGCGAGATCATTATTCAAGGCGACCACAGAGAAAAGATTATTAAACTGTTGCAGGACATGGGTTATGCAGCTAAAAAAGCAGGAGGATAAAATGGAGAAAATATTTCCAATCGTAGTGAAGACCATGCAGAGCCTTGAGCCTTTGTTGGCGCAAGAAATGATTGACTTAGGCGCGACCGAAGTTGAAGAGGGAAGAAGAGTGGTTCGCGCGAATTGCGACATCGAAACACTTTACAAAATCAACTATCGCGCACGCTTGGCTTTGCGTGTGCTTTGTCCATTGCATTCGTTTCAAATACGCAAGGCCGACGATTTATATAACAAAGCCTATGAAATGCCATGGGAAGAATATTTGCATGCAGACACCACGTTTGCCATTGATCCGCAAATATCTTCTTCCATGTTCACCCACTCGCATTTTCCTTCGCTGCGCGTGAAAGATGCAATTGCAGACCGCTTGAAGAAGGTCTACGGTTCTCGTCCAGATGTGAATCCGGAAAGTCCAGATGTTCAAATTCACTTGCTGATCGATCAAGAGAAGGTTCAAATTTCATTAGACAGTTCAGGACGTTCACTCAACCAACGCGGTTATCGCGTAAATGGAGGTGAAGCTCCAATGAACGAAGTATTGGCAGCAGGAATCATTGCCATTACCGGATGGAAAGGAGAAACACCATTGTACAATCCGTTTTGCGGTTCAGGAACCATTGCCTTCGAAGCGGCTTATGCAGCATTGAATATTCCGGCTCAAAAGGCATATCCGAAATTCAATTTTCAAACGTGGTTGAATTTCGACGATGCCTTGTGGATGACTGTTCACGGCGATGCGAACGCCTTGATTGAAAATAAAGAGTTAACTATAGTGGCTTCCGATATTGATTACGATCAATTGAATGTAGCGCGCAAGAACGGAAAGAACCTTCCGTTCAACGATGCCATTCGATTTGAAAAATCAGATTTCTTCAGTGAAGACAGTGTTCCAGAAGTTCCAGGATTAGTGGTGTTAAATCCACCCTACGGAGAACGCATGGAGATTGAGGAATTAGAAAAAATCTATTCTGAAATAGGTTCCGTTTTCAAGCACCGCTATTCAGGTTCTACAGCATGGATCATTTCTTCAGATTTACAAGCCCTTCATGCCATTGGTCTGCGTCAAAAGCGCAAAGTGAAATTGATGAATGGAAAATTAGAATGCGAGCTTCGCGGAATAGATTTATTCCGAGGAAAGCGCAACGAGCGCTTTGAGATTAAGCCGACAGATTCCGAAAATTTATCACCGGATTCGCATACATCTGAAGCATAATTTCTCGCGCAGTCTGTGTGAAGTTTTCTTTCGGAAGAGGCGTATGCTTTCTATGTAGGCTTAATTTGAAAGTATTTCCACGGATGTAATTACTGAAAGCAATTTTCTGTATTTGAGAGTAATGATCCTTGTATTCCTTCGTACCATTCAACAAATCATAAGCTATGTAATTCGTTGGCCAGAGATGAAAAATGCGGTGCATTTCATTGTCAATGGCATGCGTTAAATAACGATACTTCTCATTCTTATTTTGAATCGAACGCATGTACTCAATGTGTTCATTCATTGAATTTCCCATTGAAATATTCACACGTCCTTTATGTCCGGTGATTCCTTTCAACATGGAAAGAAAATCCTCTCCTGATTTCTTTTCGTAAGAACCAAGCACTTTCAAATGCATGAGCTCGTTCGTCTTCATCATATCACACGGATCGTATTCATAGCTCACAGCCATAGGAATCATGCTCAAAGCCTGCAAGCCGTCTTCAATGTTATCTGAACTCATCGCGAACATCTTCAACAAACCGGTTGCTGTTCTATCGTCTCCATCTTTGCTTCTTCCTTCGCGCTGTGCTATCCAGATTGAAGTGTGGTCTGTAGTTAAGGTATGACGTATGTAATTGGAAAGGCGAAGGCTGTAATAGAACATTTCCTTGGCGTTTACATTTCGATTGACAATGAAATTTTTGTTGGAACGAACAATGTCTTCAACCACTTTCTGACGAAGCAGATTGTCGCCAATGGCTATCTGCGTGGTCTTGTGGCCTTGTTCAAGCAAACTCACATTCAATATTGCACTGTCGAGAATAATGTCGCGGTGATTGCTTAAAAAGAGATAGGGCTTTGTCTTGTCTAACGATTCGAAGTTGGTGAAAGACAATCCACTGGTTGTGGTTTGAATAGCCATCTTGAAAGCAGGACCTGAAATTTCAGATTGAAATTCATCAACCGTGGTAACGTGACGAAGCATTTTCTGAATGGCTGATCGACTTAGTCCGGGAAAAACCCACTTCAACATTTTGTAAAATTCAGGGACTTCCAAAATACGTTCAACAGCAGCTTTTAATTCTTCGTCGTTGTACGGACGAATGGGATCGAAATTAAAAACATCTATTTGCGCCTCTTCCATAGTTACAAAAGTAAGAAATTCAGAACTTTTGATAGGAGAAGCCTTGTTGTAAATATGAACAATGTGTACTTTTGGCCTATGAATAATATGAAAGCGTTGCTTATTGCCGGATTCGTTGTTTTGGCTTTATCGGCATGTGAAGAAAAGAAAGTTTCCGCTCCTTCTAGAAGTGCTGAATTAATTGGAGATTTCGATGATACGTTGTGGAATCAGAATACGGGAACCATTTATTCATTGGCTTTGTATGCAGACAGCAGTTTTTATTTGAGAACAAGAGTAATCGGAGGAGAGGCCAAGACCTATTTAGGAAATTACAAACCGAATGAGCAATGGGAGTCTCTTAATCTAAAATGTGCTGACAGTACGCATGTTTTTTCTGTTCAGATAAAATCTGCTGACCTTCTAGAAATGAATGTAGAAGAAGGAATAAGTTCTATGAATCGTTCAACTAAAGTGGTAAGTATTTCTGGAACGGCTGTGCTAAAAAACAGGGTGAAATTATGGTCCTCAACGAAGTCCATCGTCTATCAATTGGTGAATGCAAATGAGTTAATCATTGATCAGTTGTTTATTAATGCTATGACTCCTGAATACAAAGCGTTGTTAAGTTATTATTCTGGGAAATATGAATCCCCTCAATTAGTAAAATCATTGAACTTCAGTCAAGATGAAATTCTAAAACTCCAGGAGCTTTATTTTCCAAAACCGGAAATTGTTAAAACAGAAGGTAAGGAAACTCCTCCGATTGATGAAAAAATGCCAATGAAGTCCTTGTTCTTCCTTAACAATGGAAAATATGTAGAGGTTCAGTTGGTTGCCCTCAGTTCAAAAGGAAATGACTACGCTAAAAAAGAAACATGGGAATTGAATGCTGAAGGATGGAAGTTGTTGAGTT
>CANIBZ010000078.1 GCA_947466425.1 Flavobacteriales bacterium | reverse complement strand
TGTGCTTGCTGCTACCAGCGTCTCACAAGAAGAAATAAATGCGATTAATTGTGGAAGAGAAAGCCGCCCGGTTAAATCCGTAATGTGTGAATCGAATCGAAAATCTTTTCGAATACGATCCCCTTCTTCTTCCGTTCCTGTAATGTATAGGTTGAAGTCAGCTGCTGGCAAGAGCGCAGCCAATTCTTGGTATTGATGAAGCGACCAATTCAAAGCACTTCCCTTACTTAACATGTGAAACACAACCGAATGTTTATTCGGTTCAAGTTGAATGGGGCTTTCCACTTGAGGTTTCAACAGATGCCATGCGCGAATTTCTTCAAGGGTTGGAATGTCTTTTACTCCGAACGGATACAAAAGATTAAAATTCAATTGCGATTCGTGCAAATCTGAATTCTTTCTGGAAAAAAACACACGATCATTGGCGAATTTCCAAGAGGCTATTCTGCTTCCGGTGGCAATACGTTTCTTCACGCCTTGAGCTTTCACCCACTGCATGACTTCCGTATCTGGAAAGGCAAAGACGCAAGCGTCTGCGTTTAAGTTAGACTCTGCACGCTTATCGAAATTCACAAACTCATCTACAAACGGACAAGCCTCTACAATGGCCTGCGTATAGCTTCTTCCAATAAATACAATGCGCGTATTCGGCGAGTGTTTTTTAATGAAACCGCACAACGGCAATGTCACAATCACATCGCCAATGCTGTCTGTTCTTGCAATAGCAAGACTACTTGGAAAGGCGAATGTGCTCATGTAGTTTTTTATATTTTAGGAATGTGGCATATGCCGAAATGCGCGCAACCGTGAATCCCGCCTTTCCATCTAAAAATCCCAGTCTGAAAAAATAGTCGACAATGAATTTTGAAATTGGACTGAAGACACGCTTGAACCAAGGCGATTTTTTTCCTTGTTGAAATAAATCCTCGGCTTGTATGGTGGTGAACTTTTCCGCTTGCGCGTAATGCTGTTGAACGGAGTAGTACGAGTAATGCAAACAATCTCCTTCCAGCAAAAATGTATTCTCTTTCGACAATCCACGAAGCACTTCGTGAATCGTTCCTTCCCATTGTGTTTCTTGCTTATTGAAGAGACGAACTTTAACATCTGGATACCAACCTCCGTGTTTTATAAATGTTCCGCAGTAGTTGGTCATACGCTTGAAACAAGCCGCTTGCGGATTTCGTTTCCATTTTAAAATGGATTGAATAAGCGTTTCATTCAAAACTTCATCGGCATCTATACTTAGAATCCAGTCCAATGAAGTTTGATTATTCCCGAAGTTTTTTTGGGCAGAGTATCCACTCCACGCGAGGTTTATTACCCTGGCTCCGTATGCTTTGCAGACTTCAATAGTATCGTCCGTCGATCCGGAATCTATGACTACAATTTCATCTGCAACAGCCTGGACTGCCTTCAAACATTTTGCAATGTGGTGTCCTTCGTTGAAGGTAATAAGAACAACAGACAGCCCCTGATCCATAATTTAGCGAGTTGTATTCCACATAAAAACATTCGGATTGTTCTTGAATGGGGTAAGGTCTTTTACTGCTACAAGCAGCCCTAAATCTACCAACCATAAAACGCCACCACCACCGATGGTGGAGGTATAGATTACAGGAACTTTTAAATCTGTTCCCAAGTACATACGATGAACGCCAAACAGTCCCAAACTCACATCGAGACCAATGGCCACAGCCCTTTGATTATCGAATGTTCGAAGCTTTTGAATAATTTTTCTATTGTTGAATTTCTCCAAGCAAGCACCTTTCGCACGGGTCCTGCTGTTTACCGAATCTTGAGCAAACGTTGTTATTCCGAAGAATAAAAAAGAAAGCAAAAGTATCCCACGCATATTACGAGTGTTGTTTAATCAGCGCTTCCACTTTATCTACCATGTTCTTTGAACCGATGAAAAGAGGGGAACGTTGATGCAAATCAGTAGGAACAATCTCCATAATACGCCTATGTCCGTCAGTGGCTTTTCCTCCCGCTTGTTCAACAATGAACGCAAGCGGATTGCATTCGTATTGCATGCGCAATTTTCCGTTCTTGTTTTTCGTGGTGCCGGGATAAATATAGATTCCGCCTTTGATTAAGTTTCTGTGAAAGTCTGCAACGAGAGAACCAATGTATCTCGCTGAATACGGACGATCGGTTTTCTTATCATCTTCTTTGCACCAAGCAATGTATTCTTGAACACCCTTTTCACACGAGTTCAAATTCCCTTCGTTCATGCTATAGATAGCCCCGTCTTCCGGAATTTGCATATTTGGATGTGAAAGGAAAAATTCACCTATACTGGGTTGAAGGGTAAAGCCGTTCACACCGTGCCCCGTCGTGTAAACCAACATGGTGCTACTTCCATAAATAATATATCCGGCTGCAACTTGCTCGTCTCCTTTTTGCAAAAAATCGTTCACATTCGCAAGATCTCCAATGCTACTTTTCCTTCTGAAAATAGAAAAAATAGTTCCAATGCTAACGTTCACATCAATGTTCGAAGAGCCATCTAACGGATCGAACAAGATCACATACTTCGCTTTCTTGCAACGCTCTAAATCAAAGGCAAAATATTTTTCATTCTCTTCACTCCCTGCACCCGCTACTTGTCCGCCCCAGCGCATCGCGCTCAACAGCGTTTCGTCAGAGAAAACATCCATCTTCATTTGCGTTTCGCCTTGAACATTAATGTTCGCTGCTGCTCCCAAAATATCCTGAAGCCCCGCCTTATTCACCTTGTGGTTAATGATCTTACCTGCTATTCCAATGTCGGAAAGAAGTCGCGTTAAATCGCCTGAAGCATATGGAAAGTCTGACTGACGCTCCATTACGAATTCACTAAGTGTTACCAATGCTGCCATGTTGCTAATTTAAGCTGAATGAGTTACTTGTTGGGAAATAGAATGCGTGTCAATTCAATAAATTGTTCAACCGATAATTGCTCAGGTCTCTTGTTGAACAAATCGTTCTCCGAGGTAATGCCCGGTTGAAGCAACGACTTCACCGAATTGCGAATGGTTTTTCTGCGCTGATTGAACGCCAACTTCACCACTTGCTTGAATTCTTTTTGTTGGGAAGTCACCAATGGCGCTGGTCTGCGCTGCATGCGCAACACCCCGCTTTTTACTTTGGGTGGAGGATTGAAAACTTCCGGCTCAACAGTGAAGAGATATTTGATTTCGTAATGCGCTTGAAGCAATACCGACAAGATACCGTAGTCTCTGCTTCCAGGGCCCGAAGCTATGCGCTCTGCCACTTCTTTTTGAAACATTCCCACCACCTCGGGAACACATTCCCATTCGTCTAGTACCTTGAATAAAATTTGCGATGAGATATTGTAAGGAAAATTTCCAACCACACAAAAATTATCGCCGAAGCTCTCTTTCAGATTCATGCGAAGAAAGTCTTCCTCGAAAATTCTTCCGCGAAGTGCCGGGTAGTAAGCATTCAAATAAGCCACCGACTCGTTGTCTAATTCCACCACATACGTCTCGTAAGGCATTTTCATTAAGAACTGAGTAAGCGCACCAGTGCCAGGACCCACCTCAATAATTTTCTTCGTTTCGCTTACGCCTGTAATGGCTTCAGCAATTCTTTCGCAGATAGACAAATCCAATAGGAAATGCTGACCCAAGTGTTTTTTCGGACGTACGTTCACACTACAAAGCAAAGCGAAAAACGCGAAACTTGGGCTCCATTTGTTGAACATTGTAAAGTGAAAAAGTAGTGTATTGAAAAAGGGAACGACCTGAAAATTGATTTAGCTTCGAGATGTGGTAAGCTATCTCGATATTATTCTAGTGCTCATTTTAGTTTGGGCAATCTGGCGTGGCTGGATGAACGGTTTTGTTTCAGAACTGTTTTCATTCTTGGCCTTCTTTGTAGGCATTTATGCTGCAGTGTATTTATCTGAACCTGTAGCAGCGATGATTGGCGCCACAGACGGTACAATAAGCACCCGTGTAGGCGTGTTCTTGGGAATCTTTTTAGTTGTGGTCATTGGAATGTACTTCCTCGGAAAACTTATTTCCAAGAACATTAAAGGCGGAGGCGAAAAATGGAACAAGGCCTTGGGAGCCACTTTTTCGTTGGCGAAATATCTATTGGGAACCAGCTCGCTCTTCGTTATGCTGCACGCTCTCGACGACAAATTCCATATGATTCCGCAATCGCAAAAAGACGCTTCTATCGTGTATGAACCTGTGAATCGTTTTTCAAAGACTGTCATTCCAGCCATCGAAGATTTCGACAAGCATCTTCCTGAAAAGGAAGTTTAAGAACGAATGCGCCACTCGTTCGGATAGTTATTATTCAAGCGGGTTCCAACCACTTTTCCCCATCCAATGTTTTGTTGTTCGAAGGTGACTAAAACAAAGCCTGCGTCGGCTTCAACTTGAATCACGTCCTTCTTCAAATATCGAATCACTTCTTCGTACGAAAGTTCTAATTTCCTTATGTCACCCGCCTCAATGCCTGTGTTGGCAATGCCTTGACCGGGAATGAATTTATCTTTCATGAATTCACCAACGAGTGTTCCCGCATTCGCATTGGGAAGCAAAGCGCGCCAAATTTCTTTGAATGTATGTTGAAGGGTATCGAGAAAAACCAATCCTTTTTCATTCTTCACCAGCGCAACATCTTCGCGAATAAACGCATTCACCGTGGCGCGTTCTTTTGCATTCAGTGAAACAATTTTCATGTTCGGTTTGAAACGCGTTTTTTCTGATTGCCCTTCTGGCTTTTTCAACAGCGTACAGAAGAATCCTTCTCCAGGCGTGTTGTGAGGAAGCATTCGGTATCCCTCGCCAGCAGAGCATTTCACGACATCTACATTCCACTCGTTCTTCATTTCAACCGAAATGTTTTCAAGTTGAAACTCATCTGTTAGGTACGAAATGATTTCTTCATTTTCTTCTGGAGCGAAGGTGCAGGTGGAATACAATAAGTATCCGCCTGGTTTTAATAACCGAACAGCTTCTTGAAGTATTTCATGCTGACGCACCGCGCAAGTGTGAGCGAAAGATTCTTTCCATTCACCGCGATAGTCAACTTGCTTGCGAAATAATCCTTCTCCGCTGCAGGGCGCATCTACTGCCACCACATCGAAGCAATGGGTGAACGGAATTTTATTCGGATACATGCCCAACGTGAAGACATTCGGAATGCCCCATTTATCAAGGTTTTCGCGAAGAATGCTCAGGCGTTGCGGCATCACTTCGTTCGCAACCAACACGCCGTTTTCGCCGAGCAGGGTAGAGTAAATTAAACTCTTTCCTCCTGGTGCTGCGCAGAGATCAAGCACGGCAGGATTTTCAATTTCTTGAATGGCTTGTTCAAACAAATGTCCAATGAGCATGGAATTCGCTTCTTGCGAATAATACGCCCCAGCGTGATAGTGAGGATCGAACGTAAATTTCGGGCGCTCTTCCAGCAACAAACCAAGCGCATTCCAAGAAACAGGTTTGCCTTGAATAGCGGTGTTCTTAAACTTTGTCCGATGCGTTAAAACCGACGTCTGAATCTCACGCTCGTAGGCCGGAATCATCAATTCCCATTGCTCGGGGAATTGCGTTTTTAGTCTGTTTACAAAGGCCTCGGGTAACGTCATTCCTCTACTTCGTATTCTTGTTTTTCACGGAGCCACTTCGGTGTCTTCTTCTCTTTTTCCGCTTTCGCCTCAGGCGATACATTGT
>CANIBZ010000077.1 GCA_947466425.1 Flavobacteriales bacterium | reverse complement strand
TTGAATTGCAAAAATTTCCCATCATAAGACACCACACGTTCGTTGCTTATGATACTTACACCTAACTCTTGCAAATATTCTTTCGCATGAATCTGCGCGTGTTCGCTCATGGCGTTCAAGACAATTCCATTCGGACTAACCAAATGAATAGTCAGTCGACTCCAATCGAACCCTGGATAATCCTTTTCTAAGATATTTGATTTGATTTCTGCAAAGGCACCTGCCAATTCAACACCGGTTGGACCTGCGCCAACAATAACCAAATTCATTAGCGATTTCAGTCTTTCCTCTGAAGCAGATAACACTTCTTCAAAAGAACGTAAGACATGATTTCGAACAGCAATGGCTTCGTACGAACTCTTTAATGGAAGCGCGTGCTTGGCCAAAACTTCATCGTTGAAGAAATTGGTTTTGCACCCCATGCTCAGCACCAAATAATCGTAAGAAAAATCGCCAATATTGGTAATGACTTTTTTGTTTTCTGATTGAACTTCCAGAACTTCCGCCATGCGAACCATGATGTTCTCTCTTCCACTGAAAATATTTCGAAGTGGAAATGAAATGGAAGATGGCTCAATCTGCGAAGTAGCAACCTGATAAAACAAAGGTTGAAACTGATGGTGATTCAATTTATCTAAAACCCATACTTCAAAAAGCTTTGAGTCTAATTTCAATGCGAGTTTAATTCCTGCGAAACCGGCACCAACAATAACAACTTTCTTTCTTTCCATTTCAAAATGAATTAAGGAGCCATTCGTCCAATGGACCAATTTCCCTCAACCAAAGAATAGGTTAATCTATCATGCAAACGATTTGGTCTTCCTTGCCAAAATTCGTAATACTTCGGACGAATAAGATAACCTCCCCAATTTGAAGGTCGTGGAACCGGATGTCCTTCGAACTTATCGGTGAACTCTCTGAAGCGTTCGTTCAACACTTCTCGCGAATCTATAGTAGCACTCTGTGGTGAAACCCATGCTCCAATTTGACTTTCACGAGGACGTGAATTGAAATAAGCATCACTTTCAGCGTCGCTCAATTTGTGTAATTCACCTTCCACACGAACCTGCCTCTCTACAGATGGCCAGAAAAAATTCAAAGCGACTTTGTTGTTTTGCTCTAGCTCTAATCCTTTGTTGGAAGTATAATTCGTGTAGAATTTCAACCCTTCTTCATTCACACCGCGAAGCAAAACTACACGCGAATGCGGTTGTCCAGAAGCATCCACAGTGCTAACGACCATGGCATTGTAATCGTGCAACTCCTCTACTTCACTCAACCAAAACTCGAGCATTTCATGCGGAGTGGCTTTCAAATCTTCAACCTCTAAGCTATGCTTTTCATAGCTCTTTCTGTGGTGTACAATGTTACTCATAATTGCAAATTGCTTTTGCGTAATTGGTCCAACTCATGTTCTCTGTTGCCTTGGCAACGTTCTCTCTGTCTATAGGAGATTCTAAAAAGCGAAGCATTTGATTTTTCATGCTTTGAATATCTTCTGCTTCGGCCAAATAGCCATTGAATCCGTCTACTATTGTTTCTGGAAAATGTCCAACTTTAGTAGCCAAAATAGGCATCTTGAAATTGTAACTCAACGACTCAATTCCGCTAGGTGTAGCTGTTCTGTAGAACAACACTGCCGCATCGGATACTTGAAAAAACTTCGGTAATTCTTCGTTCGAAATGAATCGGTTGAAGACAACGCATTTGTCTTCTATTCCCAGTTTCTCTATCCATTCCAACGGATTGTCTTCACGCTCGTCGTCTGATTTGCGAAGCACAATTTTCTTCGCCCAACCGAATAGCATTTGCTTCACCTTTGTGCTCCACTTCGAATCGTCGAGCGTCTTCCAAAAAGATTCTCCGCAAATTAAAAACGATACGTCGTCTCTTTCCTTACACAATTCAGCAAATGCTTGAATAGCCATGTCCAGCCCTTTGTATCTGCGAATAAATCCGAAGTACAAAAAGACATGCTTCTTCAATCCCAACTTCGCTTTCTCTTCTTCCAAATTGAAATTCGGAATGGGTTTGTACAAGTCGTAAATCGGATGATACAGTTTCGCGACTTGCGTAACTGAATTATTCGTGATGTCCAATGCATCTATCAAACCGAATGAACGTTCGGGAAAGACCATCTTCAATTCTTCAAACGTATGCAACGCGTGCACCACAAAAGACGAAGCGTGTTTCAAAGCATACTTCGTCAAAAACTTATCTATTGAGCTGTGCTCTTTCTGAATCACAAAGTGAATATCAAACACCACATGAATCCCCGCCTTGCGCAAGCGCTTCGCAATGAAAGCCATGGGCAATCCTTGAAGGGCAATGCTCCACTGAAACGTTACCATTTCCGGTTTGAGCGAAATAATGTACTTCGCCGTTTCTTTCCAACTAAATGGATTGTTATAATTGGTTAGGTAAGTCACTTTCACGCGACTTCCTTCCAACAAATCAGTTGTACTGCTTTTGTCTACGAACTCCCTAGGGATGATAGCTGGATACTGTTGCGTCCAACTAACAATGTGAACATTGTTCTGCTCTTCCTTGTCCAATGCCAACGCCAACGAAGTGTTGTAGTTCTGCATACCGCCTTTGAAGCGCGGACCCGGACCGAAGCAAACAATGGTTCTGTTTTTCATTTACTGCTGTGCTGCCAATTTTTTAACTGCGGCATCGTACACGCGTTTCATTCCTTCTTCAATGGAAATCTTCGCTGTCCATCCCAATTTCTCTTGAACAAAAGTCATGTCGCAATAGCGAGAGTGCACTCCCACTGGTTTATCTAACAACGGTTTTATCGTTGGCTCGTACCCTGCGTATCCGCAAAACACGCGAATAATTTCATTGAAGGAAGTGAGTTTACCCATTCCAATATTAATGGCTGTTCCGTCGTGAATGTGATCCATGGCCAAGAGTATGCAATCGATCACATCATCTATGTGAACGAAGTCTCTTCCTTGATTTCCACTACCCCAAACTTCAAACGGATCTTCTTTCTTCGCTGCGCGGGCTGCAATGGCAGGAACAGGATACGTTAAGTCTTGGTCTTCACCGTAACCACTAAAAGGACGAATACATGTCACTTTCAAACCGTAGTGTGAAGCTGCTATTTTCGCAAGGAACTCTCCAGTTAATTTGCTCCATCCGTAAGTCATATCGGGCTCACCCATTCGCTTGAAATCGATGTCAGACTCTTTCAATGCGATAGCGCCATCTACTGTCTGCAAATCGATTGGATAAGCTGCTGAAGAGCTTGGATACATGAGTCTTTCCGGCTTATAGCGACAAGCCCAGTAGAACATTTCGGCATCAATGGCAAGGTCTAATGCTACGGCCATCGGATCTCCATCGATCTTTGTTCTTCCACCTACAATAGCTGCGAAGTGAAAGACATCGTTGATGCGATTAATTTCAAACTGAAAATTAGTTTCGAAGTATTTCTCGTCTTCTGAAAAAGCGCGCATCACCTTCAAGGCATCGGCATGAATAAATAATAACCTTCCGTTGTACACCGTGAAGCCTTCACCATAATTGGTTTTGGTCGCGTTCAACCAAGTGTCTGGATGCGTTCCAACAGACAAGTCGTCTATAAAAATCAACTGCGCCTCGGTGGTATTGAAGAGTCTCTTCACCATATTCCTTCCCACAAAACCACAACCTCCGGTAATTAAATGCGTAACCTTATTCATGCTGTAAAAATACATCAATCATTCCAAGTGCGGCACTTTCCGATTAACTTCGCAACAAGAGAAAAATCAGATGCAAAAACTTCAAAATTTCGCCTTAGGGCAATGGGTTTCAGGAAGCGGAACCGGCACCGAATTGTTCGATGCAGTAAATGGAGAATTGGTAGCGGTGGCAGACAGCTCCGGACTCGATTTCGGCGCTATGCTGAACTACGGTCGCGAGACAGGCGGTCCTGCACTTCGCAAAATGACCTTCCAAGAACGCGGAAGAATGTTGAAGGCATTGGCCATGTATTTAACCGAGCGCAAAGCGGCGTATTACGCCGTGAGTGTGAAGACGGGTGCTACGAAGATTGACTCTTGGATTGACATTGACGGTGGTATTGGAAACCTCTTTGCTTATGCTTCCTTGCGCAAGCAATTCCCAGACTCTTCGTTTTATGTAGACGGAGAATTAGCGAAGCTTTCGAAAGAAGGCACCTTCATTGGACACCACATTATGGTTCCGAAGGAAGGCGTTGCGCTTCACATTAACGCATTCAATTTCCCGGTATGGGGAATGTTGGAAAAGATTGCGGTGAGCCTCTTAGCGGGTGTTCCTGCTGTGGTGAAGCCTGCAACATTGACCTCGTATGTAACAGAAGTGGTGGTTCGCGATATTCACGCTTCTGGTATTCTTCCGGAAGGTGCCTTGCAATTGATTTGCGGAAGTGCCAACGGTATTTTCGATCATTTGGAAATGCAAGACGTAGTAACCTTTACAGGTTCTGCTTCAACCGGAAAAATGTTGAAGTCACATCCGCGATTGGTTGACCAAGCTATTCCATTCACCATGGAAGCCGACTCGTTGAACGCCGCCATTCTAGGGTTAGACGCCGCACCTGGCACTGAAGAATTTGATTTATTCGTGAAGGAAGTTCGTAAAGAAATTACCGTGAAGTGCGGACAAAAATGTACCGCAGTCAGAAGAATTTTAGTTCCTGAAAAATATTTGTCAGACGTTCAAGAAGCGCTTGTGAAAGCACTTGGACAGACTGCTATTGGCGATCCGCGTAATGAAAAAGTTCGCATGGGATCGTTGGCTGGAAAGGCACAACGCGAAGATGTACTTGCTGCGTTGAATGAATTAAAAAAAGAAAGTGAAGTTGTATTTGGAAACGATGCGCTCAATCTTATTGAAGCAGAAGATTCGAAAGGTGCATTCATGTCGCCAACGTTGTTGTTGAACGACAAGCCCTTCGAAAAATTAAGTTCACACAACGTGGAAGCGTTCGGACCTATTTCTACGCTTATGCCTTATTCAACAACTGAAGAAGCTGTAGCTATTTCGAAATTAGGAAAAGGAAGTTTGGTATGTAGCATCACCACAAACGATACGAGCATTGCTCGCGATTTTGTGTTGAACGCAGCGTCGCATCACGGAAGAATTTTAGTCTTGAACAGAGCTAGCGCGAAAGAAAGCACCGGTCACGGAAGCCCAATGCCTATGCTTGTTCACGGCGGACCAGGTCGCGCGGGCGGTGGAGAAGAAATGGGTGGAAAACGTGGTGTCATGCACTATTTGCAACGCACGGCGATTCAAGGTTCTCCAACTATGCTAACAGCTATTACAGGAGTGTATCAGCAAGGCGGAGAACAAGCCGAAGCGCAACCGCATTTGTTCCGTCAGCATTTCGAAGACCTTGTTGTTGGAGATACGGTCTTCACGCACAAGCACACCGTATCTGAAGCCGACATTGTGAACTTTGCGAATGTGAGTGGAGATAATTTCTATGCACACATGGACGCTACCTCTTTGGAAGGAACCATTTTCGAGCGCAGAGTGGCTCACGGATATTTCGTTTTATCGAAAGCAGCAGGATTGTTTGTCGACCCGAAGAAAGGTCCAGTCTTGTTGAATTATGGAATAGAAGAAGCGCGCTTTACGAAACCAGTTTATCCAGGAATGACCATAGCCGTTCGCTTTACTGTGAAGGAAAAGATTGCGCAAGAGAAACGCAGCGAAGACGACATTCCGAAAGG
>CANIBZ010000076.1 GCA_947466425.1 Flavobacteriales bacterium | reverse complement strand
CGATTGTACCCTACAATTTCCCAGTAGCAATTGATGATTCCACCAGCGTTTACTAGGTAATCAGGGGCGTACAAAATTCCTTTATCCAAAACACGTTGGCCATCTTCCGCTTCAACAGCTAACTGATTGTTCGCTGCTCCGCAGATAATTCCGCAAGACAATTGCTCTAACGTTTCTTTGCTCACTGTCGCACCCATAGCACAAGGGCTATAAATGTCCATAGGCGTTGTGTACACTTCTGATGGAAGAATGGCTTTAACTCCGTGCTTCTTCACCACTTCATTCACGCGATCTTGATCAATATCGGTGATAATCACATGCGCGTTTTCCTTCACCAAATACTCTACTAAGTATTCTCCAACATGGCCTACTCCCTGAACCACAATAGTTTTTCCAGAAAGTGATTCGCTACCTGTTTGCTCTTTCACACTGGCCTTCATTCCCATATAAACACCATAAGCAGTCACAGGACTTGGATCTCCGCCTCCACCCATGTAATCGGGCAAACCAACAACGTGATCGGTTTCCATCTTCACATATTCCATGTCACGGGTGCCAATACCCATATCTTCAGCAGTAATGTATCTTCCGCCAAGACCGTCGACGAATTTTCCGAAGCTGCGCATGAGCGCTTCGTTCTTATCTTTTTTTGAATCGGCAATAATCACAGCTTTTCCCCCACCGATATTCAATCCGGCAAGAGCGCTTTTGTAGGTCATGCCGCGAGAAAGACGAAGAGCATCAGTTAATGCATCGCCTTCAGAGGCGTACATCCACATGCGCGTTCCGCCCACTGCAGGTCCTAAAGTTGTGTTGTGAATTGCTACGATGGCTTTTAATCCGGTTGCATTGTCTTGACAAAAGACCACTTGTTCGTGGTTATGCAACGCCATTCTTTCGGTAACTGCAGACATTTCTGCAGAGCTGTTTTGTTGAGTCATAAAAAATGATTTCCTTTTGAAAGTTTTACTTTCAGCGGCGAATTTAGCGCTTAACTATGAAAGTTCCGCTATTATTGAAGAATTTCGTCGATGGCAACAGCCAATCTGCGATCTTTTTCAGTGACTACATCGCCTGCTTCGTGCGTACTTAATTCAACACGAACGTAATTATATACGTTAAACCAAGCCGGATGATGACCATGCTTTTCAGCCAAGAAAGCTACTCTTGTTAAGAAGGTAAATGCCTCTTGGAAGTCTTTGAAACGAAATTCTCTAACGAGTTTATTGTCCAATTCGCGCCACATAGTGCTTTAATTTTCCCAAATGTACACTTTTCTTCCAACCATTCACATTCAACATTGAATAATTGACAATCATTTAAAATGGAAAAAGGCAATTTTATTATCAAATTTGGAATATGGTAAACGGACAATGTCTTCTTTCATTTATTCCTATGCGCTCAGAAGCCTCTGATCGCAGCGAACAAGTGAGTCAACTTATTTTCGGAGAAACATATGAAGTGCTCGAGGAAAATGAAAAATGGTACTTCATTGAAACAAGCTTCGACGAATACCGGGGATGGATTGACAAAAAGCAGTTCTCTCCGCAGGTTTTCGAAGTAAATACAAATCGTGTTTTTGCTTTTCCAAGTGCACTTCAGTCTTTCGAAAACAAACACATTCTCATGCCTCTTGGCGCGTTTGTTCCTGAAGATTTTCAGCACCAAGTGTTGTCGCTAAATGAGGCGCTTGCTTTATTTAAAATGTACTTGGGTGTTCCTTATGTCTGGGGAGCCAAGACTAATTTCGGTTATGATTGTTCAGGCTTCACACAATCGTTTTTTAAGACTTTGGGATACGCTCTAAAACGCGATGCCTATCAACAAGCCACTGAGGGGAACGAAGTGATTCTACTTTCAGAAGCTAAAACAGGCGATCTCGCTTTCTTTGATAATGCCGATGGAAGAATTACTCATGTTGGAATAATTCTGGAAAACGATGGCAGTTTCGAAATACTTCATGCTTCAGGGGAACTTCGGATTGACATCTTAGACCATCAGGGTATCAATAAAAAAAGCGAAGGTTATTCGCATAACCTTCGCCTCATTCGTAGAATTCTTTAAGACTTATTTCGCGCTAAGCGCATCGTCTATTAATTTCACAACATGTCCACGGTGTGCTTTTGTTAAGGCGCCACCTGCGATATTCCCAACTTCCATTTTCTTAATTCGGATGAGTTCTGATAAAGCTACTCCTTGAGAAACATTGTCGTATCTGTTTTTCTCATCAAGCATTTCAATAAGTCTGCGAGTGTATTCGATTTGCAAGTTTTGACGAATGGTATTCACTTCACCTTTCAAATCTGATTCAAAAATGGCTTGCGTTAAATCGAACATTACCTCGTCGATTGAATACGTATTTCCATACATGTAACTATCAATAATTCTTTGGTGAACACGCGGATGCATCAATTGATTCAAGCATTCTGATTGCATATCTAAGATGCGATCGTGAATCTTAGGGTCATCGCTTTTCGAGAATTGGCTAAAGCCTCTTCTTTGATCCAACAAGTAATTGAAGGTTGGAATAGCTTCACTCCAAACATCTCCAGCAAACGCATATTTAGCTAAAGCCTTCATCGCTTCTTTTTGTTTCACTTCAGAAACAGGTTCCAACGGCTTTACTGATGAACCTTGTCCGGCATAAGCTCTATCGTAATGCACTCCTCCAATTTGACGTGTCATTACATTGGTTTGAATACCATATTCCTTCGTTGCAATTAAAAATGATTGAAGCAATTCAGCATAGCTTTCATTGGAAGTAATCAAATGTTCTTTCAATTTTGGAAGAACAAATTTCACCAATTCGCATCGCTCTACGCCGTATGCAACCGGATCGCTGGAAAGGTCGTAGATGTTCACATCTGGATCAATTCCTCTTCCAGCAGTGCGCATATCGTCAGCGTCGTTTCCGTATGCCAACTGATGCTCTGTGCTTCTAGCTGTAATTTTATCTAAACGCTCTTTTTCTTTTTTCTCATCTGTAACCGACGCGCTGTATCCGTATTCAATCACCCACTTATCGTAAGGACCAACTTTAACATCGCAATACAAAGCTTGCTCTTTCGGATTCATTTGGTAATTGAACGCAGGATATTCCATCACAGAATTCGCCAAACCTTCCTTGTTAATTTTTTCTACATTCTTAATATCAGCAACCGACTGAAGCGTACTAGCGCGCATGTTGTGCGTAAGACCAAGCGTATGCCCAACTTCGTGCAGAACCAAACGATACAACATCTGACGAACTATTTCTTGTTTCTCTAAATCGCTTGCTCCCATTACGTTTGCAGCATTCGTCCCGAAAATCAATTGCTCGTTGCTCATTGCAGCAGCGTTGCATAAGAACGGATTACGCGCTCCTTTTTCC
The DNA here is from genome assembly GCA_947466425.1 of Flavobacteriales bacterium. Taxonomy (GTDB): domain Bacteria; phylum Bacteroidota; class Bacteroidia; order Flavobacteriales_D; family Sanyastnellaceae; genus CAIZGX01. Next base: position 2,590 of record CANIBZ010000076.1, on the reverse strand, counting down.
TTCAACAATTGTTCTTGCTCTTCGGTTAAAGAACTTCCCAAACGGAAAGTGCGATCGGCATAAACACGATTGGTTAAAGCCACCCATTCCAACATAATGTCGGCTCCTAAAATCTCACCTGTGCGCGGATTCACGAAACTAGGACCGTACCCACCAAATGGCGGTGCAGGTGTAGATGTCCAACGAAGGACGTTGTAGCGCACATCTCCAGCATCCCAGGTTGCATCATCGGGTTGTTGAAGACAAACAACAGCATTCTTAAATCCAGCTGCTTCGAAAGCCACATTCCATCTTTCAACAGCTTCTTTAATGATTGGACGAAATTCTACCGGAGTGGTGTTTTCCATCCAAAAAGTTATAGGTTGAATGGGCTCACTTAATTTATCATCCAGATTTTTCTTTTCCAAATTCCAACGGTGAATTACATCTCTCCAAGGTGTTGCCGAAGCAACGGTCATATCGTTTACTTGCGTTGTGAAATATCCTATGCGCGGATCATCATATCTAGGTTTGAAGTTATTTTGAGGAACCGATAGGAACGAGTGCTGATATTGAACGGTAACGTTTCTTCCATCTGCAACAGCATCTCCACCAATGTTTGGGGAACTGGTCTCATATACATACGACACCACGATATCAGAATTTTCTGTGTAGGTGTGAATGGAATTAATCTTCGACTTTTCCTTACTTAAACTTCCCAATGGCGCATCTCCGCCGCGAGGGGCAGGCATTTTCACCAATTGCATTTTTTCAGAAAGTAACAAGGCGTCACCATCGATAAGCATTTTATTTCCATCTAAACTGGTTGCTTCAATTTTTTCTGAAGCCAAAACAGGGCTATTGATATTTGAAGATGCTGATTTACTAATCGCATTTGACGGATCGTAATAATAATTCGTATTGGGCTGAATTATTTCTAAACGCTCATAATTATTTTTGAAAATAACAATCTTTGAATCACCGAAAGCACCTTTGTGGTAGCCCGTTTCAACCGGAGCGTTTTCAATGTAATTGAAATAAATAAACTCTTGATTCAATTGTGATTTCTGAATTTCCAAATAGGTTTTTCCTGTAACGGTATCTGTGTAAAACGTAAGGAGGCCTTCCTTCTTTTTACATTTTTTTACAATGTCACCGAATTTATCTTCCGGCTTTTTCTCTTCCTTTTTCGGAGGATCTTTCTTCTTTTTTGAAGGGTCAACGGTTCCTTGCGCAGGAAATACCATTGCTCCGCAGAGGACAATGGCACATAATGCTAGATGCTTTTTCATTTGCTCAATTTAGATAGGCGAATATAAATCAGGTTACGTTAAAAATAACTTACCTTTGCAACGGTAAAAAAATTCACCCTTTAAATGGAATCTTCCCCGTGCAATTCGAACTTACAAAAGATTTGTTGGCAGACCTCCGCAAATGGATAGGCGAAGGAAAGGATAGTGCTATACACGAATTTACCAAAGATCTTCACCCTGCTGACGTAGCAGAAATCATAAACGAGCTTCCAACCCAAGAGGGTGTCTACCTCTATCGCATTCTCGATGAAGAGAGCGCGGCAGATGTTATGCTTGAATTGGATGAAGATATTCAAGAGACTTTACTTTCAAATCTTACGAGCCGCGAAATTGCCGAGGAGTTAATTGAAAACATTGACTCTGATGATGCTGCCGATGTATTGGCTGGATTAAGTGAAGAAAAACAAGAAGAGGTTATTGCCCTTCTTGAAGATGAAGAGCAGGCCAGCGACATCATGGACCTCATGACCTATGAGGAAGGCACTGCGGGTGCAATTATGGCTGTAGAAATGGTTACTGTGCATGAGGACTGGACAGTGGCGCAAGCTATTCGCGAAATGCGCAAACAAGCCGAATACATTGACAACATCTACTCTATTTATGTCATCGATGAAAACGATCACATGCTAGGGATATTAAGTATGAAGGCACTCATTTTCGCCTCCGCAAGCATGAGGGCTACGCTTAAGGATTTATATAAAGAATCAAAAGTTCGGACTGTAGATGTGAACACGCCCGTTGAAGAGGTGATGCGCATTATGAAAAAGTACGACTTAGTTGTATTACCTGTTTTAGACGAAGAAAAAAAATTAGTTGGAAGAATTACCATCGACGATGTGGTGGATTTGATGCAAGAAGTTTCCGATCGTGATTACCAATTGGCAAGTGGTATCTCTGAAGACGTTGAGTCGAGCGATAGCATCTGGACACTCACGCGAGCAAGGCTTCCCTGGTTATTGATTGGAATGATTGGAGGAATGAGCGGTGCATACATTATTGGTGTATTTGACATTACGGAATATCCCGCAATGGCTGTATTCATGCCACTTATTGCGGCAACTGGGGGAAACGTTGGGGTTCAATCCGCAGCACTTGTTGTGCGCGCATTGGCGAATCAGAGTGCCTTTGACGAAACCGTTTGGCAAAAACTAGTGAAAGAATTTGGAGTTGGTTTACTCAACGCAGGGGTATGTAGCGCTCTTATTTTTTTAGCGAGCCAATTGTTTCATTTCGAATTATTGTTAAGTCTAACGGTATCGCTTGCGTTATTCTGTGTTATCATTTTTGCCAGTTTAAGT
>CANIBZ010000075.1 GCA_947466425.1 Flavobacteriales bacterium | reverse complement strand
TAACTTACTTATACACGCTACAAACCTACCCAATACATGTTATTACAGCGCGATAGGCGAATGTTTGTTGCGGTTAGCTAAAGGTAATGGTTTTATTTACAAATCGTCAAATGGCGACCGGATTTGTTGAATGTTTCGAATGCTCACGTGGGTGTAGATTTCTGTAGTCTTGCTGCTGCTGTGCCCCAATAGTTCCTGAATGTAACGGAGGTCTGTTCCAGATTCCAATAAATGAGTGGCGTAGCTGTGACGCAACCAATGCAAGGTTACTGGTTTATTAATCTTGGCTTTTTTAACTGCGGATTTTAACACCAATTGTAAACTTCGATCACTGTAACGTTCTCCTGGTGTTTGTCCCTCAAATAAATAAACGTTCGGTCTGTAAATCTTATAATACTCCCGTAATTGCTCAATTAAATTATTGCTTATCGGGACAATACGATCCTTCTTGCCTTTCGATTGTCTTATGATTAGCAAATTTCTGTCAGAATGAATCTCACGCGGCACAAGATTGAGTAACTCACTTCTTCGCAAACCACAAGCGTAAATTAGGCACAACATTAACTTGTGCTTCAAATTAACAGGAGCTTGTATTATTCGTTTTACCTCTTGCTTACTCAACACATTCGGTAATTTCTTCTCCCTGCGTGGACGCTCAATTTGATCTATATCTAACTTCTTTTTGTATTGCGAGCGATAAAACAACTTAATAGAATTGATTACCTGATTTTGATAACTCGCAGAGCAATTCTTCTTTAAAATGTACTCTGTGTTAAAAAGATAAACGTCTTCAAGAGTTATTTCATTGAGTAATTTTTTAGAATGAAATGCCATAAATACACGCAAACATTCCAGATATGTTTTAATGGTGTTCTTGCTATATCTTCTCTGCTCTAAATAATTCCGAAATTGCTGGAGTTGTAATTCTACGGGGTTCATTTTTTCTTTCAAATCTATGCAATCGAAAGGTTTCGAAAAAAAACTTGTTATGCCGATTTATGCCAAATCTAAAAATACCCCTGATGTCTGTGACGAATGCCCTTCGGGCGAATGTTACGTTGTAACGAATGCCTTCGGCGAATGTCTGCGACGATTTCCAACAACACAGTTCCAACAACGCAGTTCCTCACTTATGCCGAAACCAACAATCCATCCGCGCTGCTTCATATCCCTTAAAGATACTATTAACCGGAGCACCATGAATAAGCTGACCATTGAATTGGGTGCGAGCGATGTAATTGAAAGCACCCATGTCTCCGGTGAAGGCGGTTTCATTATTTATATTGAAATGCTCGTGTATGAAGCAAAGCTTTTCGAGGAAATTCAGCATGACGGTTGTTGATGCGCCAATGATTCCACAGTTCAGTAATGTTGATTCTGCGAATTTCTTTTCATATTCAACATAGTCTGAAATCTGATTTCGAATATGAGTAGAATGATCATTCATCCATTCGTTGTCCAACGTTTTCGGTTCGTCGCCGCAGAAGAGGGTATCGCGATTTTCTTGAAAGAGAAAAGCCTCGAACGGATTCTTCACCACCACAACATCTGAAATATCGGTAACGAAAACGGAATGAAGGCTTGAGTTGAAATTCAACAAGAAATCTTTATAAATGAAATAGCGGAAGACATTCGGATTGAAAGCTGGATTGTATTCCACTTCAATGAACGTGATGTTTTCACTCGAAAATTTCCGACAGGTTTCTTCAGAAAAACTGTTGTGAAAAATAACGCCGTGCAAATTCAAAAGCTTAATAGATTCAGCCCAGGCTTGAACCAAGGCGTAGCTGTCGTCTTCGAGGGTGGTGTTGCGGTTCACATCATACACGCCGGTGAAATGACAAGCGAGAAGAATGTTCTCTGATTTCGGAATGTAATTGAATGAACAGCGCATTAATTCGGAAGCGGGGCGTTATTTTTTTTGACGGTGGCGCTTATACTGTTAGGCATATTTCGATAATAGATGTATGATCGAAGATCTACTTTTTCAACACGAAATTTCGCTTCTGCTTGCTCGAAAAAATCAGCGTCCGCCGCATACCCACTCTTCAAACAAATAGTAGTAAACACCTCGCGGCGACCGAATAACGTTCCGAATAAAATGCAATCGTCTAAGTGCACCAATTGGGTGTGATCATCTTTGTCTGGAACGAAGTAATCATCTGAATGATTCACCATAGTCTCGGTGAAAGATGCAATCAAATCAAGCGACTCGATTTTCTCTAAACAAGAGCTCAAATGATGAGGTTTGTATTCATCGTCGCTGTCTAAAATTGTAATGAACTCGCCAATGCTGTTGAGAACACCGCGGTCGATGGATTTCGACTGACCTCGGTTGCTGTGACGGACGTAAATGATTTTGTCTTCGTGTTGCGCTGCGTATTGCAGCATTTGCGCACGACTGTCGTTTGTTCCGCCGTCGTCGATAATGATTAACTCGAAGTCTTGAAAGTCTTGATTCAACACAGAGTCGATGGCTCTTTTAATAAAAGCGAACTCGGTGTTGTACACGGCCATAAGGACAGATATCTTGACTTTCTTCAGCATAACAGGAAACGCTATGTTTTTTCCGTTTGCAAAGAAGCGGGAAAATTTCCGAAACGCTGTTAAATAAATGTTTTATTTGACTTTTGTGAAATCTTTCAATCTAATACTTCAACATATCTACTTCCTCGAAATTTTCAAAGTCTTTGATGTCGCGAAGCTTGAGCAATTTGTTGACTGTAATGTTGGTCCAAGTTTCTTTGAAAACTTCGTCACCACCTTGCGCGTTTTCGTTGGTGTTTACCTTTACTTGTTTCTTCTTTGAAAGGAAGTTGATGCTGGTTTCATTTTCAACAACAGCGCCGCCTTCACTGGAATCGTAACCGATTAAATAAAAATCGGAGTTTCTGTATCGAAAGGTGTATTTCCAATAACCGTATCTGCCGTTTGCATACCAAACATAGAGGTTTCCTTTGTTGATCTCCAAAGAAAGTTCCGGAGCGTAATAAACGCCGCCGTCTTCATTTTCCGAGGCGAAGCAATTGATGTTTTTCAAAGCAAGCTCGTACATATTGTTTTTCTTAAAGAGAACAATTATGCCTCTTCTGTTTCGGTCAACACGTTCCCCGAATTCGTTCATCTCAAAACCAGCTTTGTCTGTGGCTTTAACCATCAGAACTTTATCAGGAACCCCGTCACCATCCAAGTCACCATCAACCGAGCTGAATAGGACATAGCCAGTTGGAATGAATTCTTTGGGATTTTGTTTGGTTAAAGGTTGCCCTATTGCAAGAGTTGAGATGAATAGGAGGGCAATGGTTAGTTTTGTTTTCATGTTGTGAATGTTCAATTCGTTCGAGTTGTGGTTAAAGATTGATATGATAATCGAGTAACACCTTTTTGTAAACCGTGTCTGCGGTTAGGGTGTCAACGACATACGAACTCATTAAGCCAATATTCTTGCCAAAAGATTGATAACTCTTCCTTGAAACATTAGGTCCGTATACCCAATGTCCTTCCAAGGTGATGATTGAATCTGTTCCATTAAAAAACTTGCTGATTACTTTCACTTTTTCAGAGAAATCTCCGAAGCGCTTGTCTGTCCAGTCACGTTCGAATTCAAATCCGATATGCTCTGAAAGTATGGGCCATTGCACATAGTAATTGCCAAAGGGTGGGCTCACCCAATTGATTTTGTTGTATCCGTAAATCGGTTGTCCATTCAAAAAAGGAACATAAGCCGTGTCTGAATATGTTTGAACGCCTGAAAGATCTGCTGGCGTGTTTACATACCTATGTGGTAAATACGTTGCACTCACTTCAACTTGCTCTGTGGTGGTGTCATTCACTTCATACAACCACCAACTTCCTGGATAAACAGGATAATAACTCAACGGAACATAGGTTGTTGCTTCATTGGTCACATCGCTTTGCATGCTTTCCCATGTGCAGGAAAAAAGCGAACATGAAATCAAAATCACTAACATGAGAACGGCATACAATTTTTGCATAGGGTAAATTTAATGTGTTCTTTTCATCTCGTCGCAGACATCCGTCATCGACATTCGCTGCTTTGCAGCATTCGCCCTTCGGGCATTCGTTCACTAGTGAACATTAGTCATCGACATTCGCTGCTTTGCAGCATTCGCCCTTCGGGCATTCGTTCATCAGTGAACATTCGTCACCGACATTCGCTGCTACGCAGCATTCGTTCGCTAGCGAACATCTATTCTCTGAACTTTCGCCTTTCCTCCAAGAATCAGATGTGTAATAGAGATTACAATGGACAACCACAATGCCGGCCAAAAACCATCAATTTTAAATCCGTCCACAATCTCTCCAGCCATAATTAGAATAGCGGCATTAATGACCAACAAAAACAATCCCATGGTGAAAAGCGTTGCAGGTATTGTGAGGAGGATTAGAATCGGTTTAACAAACTTATTTAAAAGCGTTATAACTATTGAACCAAGAATCACTGTAAGGGAAGAGTCCACAGAAAATCCGTCAAGTAAATAATCTCCGACCATAAGAGCCAGGCAAGTGAGCATTAATTGAAAGGTTGTTTTGAAAAAATTGTTCGGTTTCTTTTCCATTGGGTAATTTTCAGTTTAGCGAATTTCGAAAAGAAGTTGGAATAATTTTCTTTTTCGTGCGAAATACTTCTTTCTTTTCGAAATTTCTTTTCTTTGTTGATATGAAGAACATTTTCTTGCGCGCATTCATTTTCGTTTTGGTGCTGTCTGCTCATTCAGCAGGAGCTTTTACTTTTCCCTCCGGAACCGTTTGGTTCAACACAGACTATCAATTCAACACAGATCTGCTGAAGGATAAATTGGTGGTGCTCGGATGTCTTCAACCCGAAGAAATTACAGGCATTGGAGCCATGGTAGATCTTCAAGAAGAATTTCTTGCTGTTCCGCAAGTGCAGCTCATTACGCTTATCCCAGCGCGAGAGCCCGCCTACAGCAGACAAGAAATCTTCGACTTCATTCAACAAAATGGAATCAGTCATCCGGTTGGAATTGTTCCGAATTGGGGAGATATTCCAATGATTGAATCGGCTCGACTTCCTCAGATTTTAATTTTCGATAAAAGCATGAAAGAGGCGGTTATGGGTATTCAAGGAATTCGAAACCGCGAAACCATTAGCGCTTCAATTAATCAATGGGTGAAAGCAGATGCAAACAGCTATTCCCTCTGGCAACCCACCATTACGCCCGAACCGAAATATTGGGCGAACCCCTTGATTGAACTTCCAAATGACTTGTGTTATTTCTCCGGAGAACTCGCGGTTTCAGAGCCTGCGCTTTTCCGAGTGAGCACCATAAGCGAGGACGGATTAATTCAAAAAAGAATTGGCGGAGTGCGCGGTTTTGCAGATGGAGATATTTCCGTTGCACAACTGAAAAAGCCCATGGGCGTGGCTTTCAGCTTTGCTGAACAACTTTTATACATTGCCGATCCGCTGAATCATGCTGTGCGCATTTACGACAACGACCAACACGTTTTGCTTACCATTCTTGGAAATGGAAAACAACCCAACATAGAGAATTTCGAAAAGGCAACAACTTGGAAAGGCGCCATTCCTTATCCGACCGATGTGTTTATTGCAAAAAATAAAGTCTATGTTTTAGCCGGAAACGATTGCAGCGTCTGGGAATTGAACACTGCCGATCAGTCTTCGAAATTAATTTGGAGAAGCGAAAACAAAGACGCGCAAGGCAATGCGCTAAGTGCCCTTTCCCTTCAATTCTTCAACAAAGAATTTTACATGCTGAAAAGCAACGGGACGATTTCGAAATTCAAAAAGAAGAAAGAGCAAATCGCCTATGCACCTGAAGCTCCTGTTAATCGCGCGGGTGGATTCACTTTCTACAACAACGATCTGGTAATCAGTGAGCCCTTCAACCATAAAATTTCTTGGTTGGGTAATGTGAAGAATGTTGCGGGAAGCGGTGTGCTCGGATTGAAAGACGGCGCAGCAGATACCGCGCAATTCTCGCGCCCCATGGC
>CANIBZ010000074.1 GCA_947466425.1 Flavobacteriales bacterium | reverse complement strand
TAAGAATAGATAAATAAAAAAGCATGCAGCGTCGCGATTTTTTAAGCAAATTAGGAATGGCGACTGTCACCTATACACTTGTTTCAGGGAAAGTTTTCGGGGAGTCTGATCATTTTCATTTCGAAAAAATTGAAGTCCCTTCTCCCCTCGTTGGAGAAGATTTGTTTCAGTACATTCAACGTCAAAAAGGAAGTTTCGACGTTACCCTGTATCGCCAATTGCTAGGCGCTGCGAATGAATTCAAAGAAGGAGATGAAATTGCTGGAATAGCTGCCGCAAGCGATGAAGATCGGTTGAAGGCACGCATGCTTCTTGCTGAAACGAGCCTTGACAACATTCGCAAACATTCCGTTTTCACCGATGAACAATCGGAATTCATTGAACAGTCGACACGCTCTTTTCAAGAAACAGAATCTGGAAAGGCCATTGGGAAATTACGAATAAAGGAGTTTAGAGAACTTCTTCTACTCTCGACAGACAAAGAAATTAATAGCCTTCTTCCTTACCTAACCAGTGATATAATTGCATGTGTGGTGAAGTTGATGTCGAACGAGGACCTCATTGCAATCAGCAGCAAAATTTTCCATCCGCTTCCCGGAACTCAAATGGGTTCGAAGGGATACATGAGCGCGCGTGTTCAACCCAACTCTCCAACCGATAATATTGAAGACATCGTCTGGCAAGTCTTCGACGCGTGGAGCTACAGTGTGGGCGATTTGGTTCTAGGTAACAATCCTGTTTCAAGCAATCCGGAATCGGTTGCGAAAATTGAAATGGCTTTATACGATTTGCTTACCACCTTCAAACTAGAAAATACGCTTTCACATTCTGTGTTGGCGCACATCGATATTCAAGCTGAAGTAGAAAAGACTTACAACGGTCAGACAGGTATTTGGTTCCAAAGTATTGCGGGAACCGTGAAGGCGAATCAGACCTTCGATGTTACGATTGAAAAACTTAAGAAATACGCCGCTCAGCGCAAAGGTAAATTCGGACTCTATGCCGAGACCGGTCAAGGCGCAGATGAAACGAATGGACACGGAGAATGCTTCGACATGCTTTTGCACGAGTCGCGTAAATACGGCCTGTGGAGAGGGCTGAAACAACAGTTGAACGAAGAGTCTTGGGTGCACTTGAATGATGTTGCTGGATTCATTGGTCCAGAAGTTTTCAGAACGAAAGAACAATTGGTTCGTTGTTGCTTGGAAGATATGGTGATGGGGAAACTGCATGGACTTATGATTGGTCTTGACATTTGCACCACGCTTCACATGGATGTTTCACTCGATGATTTAGACTGGTGCATTGATCAAATCATGCCAGCCAATCCAGGTTATCTCATGGCACTTCCAACGAAGAACGATCCTATGTTGAGTTACTTAACCACATCGTTTAGCGATCACTTGCGCATTCGAGAAAAGTTTGGTTACAAAATCAATGATGCCATGTGGGCGTTTTTCAAGCAGATGGAAATCATTGGTGAAAACAACAAGCCTTCTGCTCACTTCGGAGATCCTGTGTGGATGTATTATCAATATCGAAAATTGAAAGGTGACACGCGTCCAATGGACGAAATTTATTCGGAAGGTCTTGCATGCATTGAAAGAGTTCGAGAGCGCGGAGTGCCTATTGCCAAAGGATACGGAATGAATCATTGGGATATGAATCCAGACCTTGAGCAAGAAATTCGCCTACTCTATGCAGATGCTAAGAAATGTTTGTGGGAAGAAACACCTTCTCAATTTGGCAAATTCCTTCCTCATGGAATTGCGCTTAGTACCCTTTCAAAAGACCGAAAAGATTATATCTATCATCCGCAATCGGGAGAACAACTTTCGCGAGATAGCATCTACGCTTTGGAAATTTTAAGATCGAAATGGAAGAATAAAACTCCCGATATTCAGATTGTAGTTTCTGACGGATTGAATGTTTCTTCCATTCTTGATCAAGGACATTTAGAACCTTATGTGGAAGAACTGAATGTAATGTTGAAGGATAAATACACGTTGAGTAAAAACAATTTATTCATTCAGCATGGAAGGGTAAGAGCGGGCTACCGCTGCGGGGAGCTTCTGTTCGGCAATTCATCTTCAAAACAGAAAAAATGTATTTTGCATATCATTGGTGAACGCCCTGGAACCATGCACCACAACTATTCGGTTTACATTACAGTTGCGAAAGGTTCCGATTGGTTTGTTGAAGGAAAAATAGATCACGACATAACGCGCGTCATTTCTGGAATATCAGATACGGCGCTTCATCCGAAAGATGCTGCGAAAGAAACACTCAGAATCCTTTCTTCCGAACTTTTTAAAATCTAAGTGCCCAACCGGCATTAATGATTGGAAAGGCTTTTCCTTCCTTCAATAAATTAGAAGGTAAAGGCGTTTTTACATCGCTGTTATTGTAAAGCAAAGGGGTCTTTCCGAGGAAATAACCACCTTCAACAAAGACTACATTCTTCTTTGTGATGTAGAAATCGAAAAATGTTTTGAATTGCAATTCGTTGTATCGAACAAAAGTATTGTTGTCTTCACCGCGAAACGATCTTGTCATAGAGCGAAAGGCCAATCCTGCATTCACGCGAGAAGGTACTATCGCATAGGAAGCCTTAAAGCTCTGAGGAAGTGTGCCGAATAAGAAAAAACGATCAGACACCTTCCAATCGACTCCAACCAGCGGGACGAAGAAATTGCCGAAGAATTCGCGGTTGTAGTACAGTCCGAATTTGTATCGAAACTTTTCGGACTCTGTGACGGTGATCAACGAATACGCTCCAATTTGAAATACATCTGAAAATGTTTCGCCTAAATCAGAACCAGCAATTTTCGGAATAACTAAACCCGTAAATTTCACTTTCGGATTCTTCAATTGCACTTGCATTCCTATTGGAAGAGTTATTGAAGAATAAGCCGATGACAAAGAATCATTCCTCATTTCCAATTTCTCATAATGAGCACGAACGAAAAACGTATTTCCATTTTTCAAAACTTTCGGAATGAAGGCATTCACGAATAAGTCGCTGGTCTGCGCGCCCGAAGGGATGTTATACGCTTGTCGGTTGAAGGAAAATATATCTACGAAATATTGAGCATGACTGTTCATTTGACTGAACAACCACGATAGTGCAACGAATACGATTCTTTTCATGCTTGCAAAATACATTTAAATTATAAAATTCGGAGAATAACAAACAAAAAACCTGTTCACAACTAAAAGCAACAATTTCATTATCAATTGAATATAAAAACTAAATTGGTTCATCATTGGTAATCCAATGGGCGTTAACCGAAAAGCCAAACGAGTAGGTAACCTTAACTAAATTTTTATGGACAACAAATTTTTCACCTTCATTAGGCCTTATTTGGGCTACATCGATTCTGGCAAAATGTTCAGACAACCCATTGGTTATGTCTATATGGTACTCGCCATATTAAACGCGCTAATGCCGCTTTACATTATGTATGAGGCTGCTGACAACAATCTGTTCGACGCTCCTGCGAAAGTAGTTGTGGTGTTCCTTATTCTTTGGCTAATTATTGCTGCAGCCGGTTGGGTTAGCTTCCAAATCTGGTGGGACAGAAAATCAAAGGTGAACGAAACGTCTGAAGAAGGCGATGAGTTCGTTGCTATACCTGTCTATTCACACTTCGTTCAAACCTTTGGAGAATGGGCTGGTACGTGGTTCGCAGTTGTTGGCTTCTTCTTCGGTATTTTCACTGAGCTTGTAGAAGAAAGCCGAATGATTGGAAGATTCATCCCAGGTGGATTCATAAAGGGCGGTGGAATAGAAGGCGCTATTATCTCTGTGATTGCAGGATATCTAATCATTGTTCTTTCACGAGCAGCAGCAGAAATGCTTCGTGCGATTGTTTCTATTGCGAACAACACTAGAAAATAATTTGATTTTTTTTTGAGAAAAGGGAACCTTTCGGTTCCCTTTTTTTTTTATTGTTGAATCAATATTTTTTTGAACTGTACATACTCTTTTTTCTTATTCCCTACTGAAGAGTCTTTATCTTTCACCCGAAAGGATTCGGTTATTAAATAATAATTCTCATACCAATACGATACACTTGAAGAACTTAGTGATATCAATTTTTCAGACTCTTTCAAATCCTCTTCCTTATTCATAATTGAAAGTGTTTCAGACTCTATGATTCCCCCATTCTCTAGCGAGGCATGTCCGAACCTGTTGCTAGAAGCGTAATAAAAATTCAACTTAGATTCTACTTGTGTAATGCGGACGAACTTTTTTGGATAATAGGGCTTATCGAAAATATCTAAATTGAAAGCATAATCTCTGATTTTTTCTAGTTCAGGACTCACCTGAAGAACTACAGCATGAGAATAAGCAAAGCCATCAAACACATAAACCGTCTGGGTAACCGGCCTTCCATTCATATAAGAAGTTCTGTACTCTGTGCGGTAGGTTGGATAAAAAACCTCACCCAAAACAGTCCAGGTATTTTCATTGAATACAACGGGATGAGTGACCATGTAGCACTGCGATTCGAAATTTTTCTTTCTGCCTTTCTTGCGCTCTATTTTCTTCTGCGTCTTTGCATTCAGGGTTGAATAAAAATCTTTAAAGTCATTAAAGTCATAATCATTTCTATGAAGCAACTGCCCGTCTTTCATTTCAATGATATACATACCTTGAGCAATGCTTGAATTACTGCCAGACACACCACAAAGCAAATAGGAATGTTCATTGATCCAAGTCACATTTCCATCTATGAGCAACCTCCCTTTCGCCGCAACAATTGGACAAGCATTGCCTTCCATCTCACCGAATTCATTGATAGAAGCAACATATTGAACGTCTACTTTTTTTGATTTGTAATTGTAAAACATCAATTGAAGCGAGGGTGCCGATTCATCTGTGCTTAAAAACGAAACTCTCATTTTCCTATTCATATCAGGAATAAAAGTCAAGTGCTGAGTTCCTGTTAGCATGTTGTAAACGAGAATACATGGCACTTTTTTGACTGTTCCCAATATGAAAAACTTATTCTTGAAACAGACCGTTGACAAACCCCCTAAGACGTCCAAATTCCCGTTGGGTTCGAATTTATTTTCAAGATCTACATGTAGTTCAATTCCCTCATAAATTTCAGTATTGAAGACAATCGAATGAATCTTTTTTCCTTTATCAATAACTAAAGAGAAATAATAATCTCCAGATCCCGAGAGCGCGTTGGTTTTGTAGATACACTTTTCGGCGCATTTCGTTTCGAATCTTCCCTCCTCCTTGAAATGCTCGTCGTACGAGACAATTTCTATTTTATCATCGCTCCCCTTTTCCGAAACAATTGAATAAGTAATAATTTTTTTATCTGGTGTAATGCTCGCGCTTACCGCACCATTGTGTTCAATTTTCTTTTCTTCAACAACTTTGATTTGGGCGGTTGAATACGAAAGTGCTAAAAAGAAAATTCCGATAAAGAGCAGTTGCTGTTTCAATAACATGTATTCCGATTATATAAAATAAATTTAACAATTAACTACGATTTTCCCTCTGCCTGCAAAATCAAACGAAGCGCGGTGTTCTTCGAAAAATAGGCCCACGCCCAATTGATGAAAATGATAAGTTTGTTTCGAACACTTAAGATGAGCATGAGGTGAAGGAACATCCAAATGACCCAAGCGAAGTATCCTTTCAATCTGAAATTTTTAATGTCTACCAAGGCCTTGTTGCGACCAATCGTTGCCATAGAGCCCAAGTCTTTGTATTCGTATGGAAGAGGATTCTTTCCTTTCACAATGCAACGCAAATTTTTAGACAAAAGCAATGCCTGATTGATAGCCACATTCGCGACTTGCGGATGTCCATTCGGATACTTCTCTGTTTCCATGAAGGCCTGATCTCCTATGACAAAAATATCTTCAACGCCTTTTAATTTATTGAAACGATCTACGACCAACCGCCCTCCTTTCAACTCTACCGCATCTGAAAATCCTTTCACCGTATTGGGCGTTACACCCGCTGCCCAGATAACCGTCTCGCAAGGAATAGACAATCCTGATTTGAATTGCAAAAATTTCCCATCATAAGACACCACACGTTCGTTGCTTATGATACTTACACCTAACTCTTGCAAATATTCTTTCGCATGAATCTGCGCGTGTTCGCTCATGGCGTTCAAGACAATTCCATTCGGACTAACCAAATGAAT
>CANIBZ010000073.1 GCA_947466425.1 Flavobacteriales bacterium | reverse complement strand
CGAAGGTGATTGATCACGTAGTGAGTGGTCATCCTCTGAGATTCAAAAGCTTCAACTCCTCCACAATCGTAATACGAGAACCATCAATTGTAATGAGTCCTTCTTGCTTAAAATCGCTGAGTGTGCGAATGAGTGATTCCGTAGCTGTTCCAACCATGCGAGCAAGGTCATCGCGAGCAATGGCCATGGTGAACGGTTTATTGAGGTCTTTTTCGTAGCGTTCTTTCAAGTGAAGTAAGGCTTCGGCCGTGCGCTTGCGAACGCTGGAGTAAGCCAATTTCATTAAGCGCTCTTGCTCTTCTTTTACTTTGTTGCTCAACAGAGAAACGACTTCATTCAACACATCATAACTACCATCCATGAGCTTATAGAAATCGGCTTTCGGATAGAATACAATTTCTGCATCTTCCAATACCTCTGCGGAAGCGCTGTGTTTTCCGTGTTGAAGCAACGGAAGAAATCCGAAGAATTCATTGTCATGAACTAGTTGAATAATTAGATCTTTACCAATTTCATGACTCATGTATACTTTCACTTTTCCTGACTTCAAGAAATAAACTCCC
Source organism: Flavobacteriales bacterium (assembly GCA_947466425.1). Lineage (GTDB taxonomy): Bacteria > Bacteroidota > Bacteroidia > Flavobacteriales_D > Sanyastnellaceae > CAIZGX01. The sequence goes on along the minus strand of CANIBZ010000073.1, from coordinate 5,933 downwards.
ATGGCATCATCTCCTTCAGCGAAGATGAGCTCTTTCTTTTTGTATTTTTTGGTGATCGAGCTGTCGCTCATCTTTGTAATATCTGAAAGCCCATGTACCTCTTTCAACAAAAGTTCCATACCGTGCAAAGGTTCTTTCGAAGAGGCGGCTCCAACTCGCTTTGCTTTATCTAAGCGGCTTCTTACGGCACTACTAAGGTCTAAGTCGTCAAACGGCTTGGTTATGTAGTCATCTGCGCCCAAATCCATGGCTTTGCGCATGTCGGAACGATCTGCTTTCGCTGTCAAGAAAATAAACGGTATGGCAGCCGTTGATTCTTCTCGAGATAATCTATTCAACACGCTGTAACCATCGAGTTGCGGCATCATGATATCGCAAAGAATCAAATCTGGAAGTTCCTTTAAAGCAATCTCAACCCCGACCTTGCCGTTTTCAGCGTCGAATAAAAGATACCCTGACATTCTTAGAATTTCGCATATGTTCTCGCGCATTTCTGCGTTGTCTTCAATTACTAATATTTTTTCAGTCATGATTCTACAGGTATGTGAATGGTAAATGTTGTTGTTGAATTTTCTATACTGGTGAAGGAAATAGAGGCGTTCATTAATTCAAGACATCGTTTCACAATGCTTAAGCCTAACCCTGTTCCTTGCACATTTGAAGCGTTGTTCGCTCGATAAAAACGATCGAAGAGTTTATCGTGTTCCTCTTCTGGAATGCCAATTCCTTGATTTGAAATATTGACTTGAACTTCATTCAACTCGCTGTTGCATAAAACCTCAACCAATATATTGGTTTCATCGAAAGAGAACTTAATGGCGTTGGAAAGCAGATTCACAAGAACTCGTTGCAACAAGATCATATCAGCTTTCACCTTTATATTACTCAGGCAACTGACTTCAATTTTTTGATTTGGCTTTAGTATTAAATCCATGTCATTGACTACTGCTTGCAGTATTTCACACAGATTAATCTCTTCCAATTGAGCCGCTACTTTTCCCTCGTCGAGTTTACCCAAGGAGAGGACATCGTTTAATATTTCTGTCAATGAAAATACCGAATTCTTAATGCGCTGAATATGCTTGTCGCGATGCCCCTGCTCTTCTTCCTGCAGGTACTTCGAAATAAGCGAAACACTTGAAAGTATTGTGGTTAGTGGCGTTCTGAACTCATGAGAAGCCATGGTGACAAAGCGCGATTTCATTTCGTGCAGCTCTTTTTCTTTTACAAGTCCTTCACGCAATTCAGTTTGACTCTTTTCTAAGTCATTCATCGCTTCTTGCAAAACCAAGGTGCGTTCTTTAACCTTACGCTCTAAATTTTCATTCAACGTAAGCAATTGCTTGTTTACGACTTGTAAATCTTCCTGAAAATTCAAACGCTCGGTAATATCTATGATGAAGGCAATGACAAACATTTCGCCTTGAGAATTGTAATGGCTTAGAGAAATTTCAAGAGGAAATACTGAGGCGTCTTTTTTCAATCCATATAAAATCATATTCTGACCCATGGAACGGTTCGTCGGCTTTTCGTTGTAGCGCTCTCGGTGTTTTTTATGTCTAGATCGAGATGCATCTGGAATAAGTGCATCTATACCAATGGCTAACATTTCATCTTCTGAATAACCAAATAACGAAGCACAGCGAGGATTCACAAGAACAATTTCACCCGATTTATTCGAGATTAAAATTCCTTCATTTACATGATTCCATATTGAGGCAAATCTATTTTCCATGGGCAGTACAAATTTATTCGAGGTGCAGGTACAAGAAAACCGCAAGCGTCAGAAAAAGCACTGACAAATGTCATGTATTGAACGTTTCTTTCAACAAAGTATATGTTTAACATTCTTGCGGGTAAAATGTAAAAATCAATATAATTTTCATTTTTTTAAAAAAAAGTAAGTTAAGAATGAACATTGGCGAATAATTCTTGTTTAAACTTTTGAACATAACTTTAAACAAAATGAAAAAAGTATTACTTTCTCTCTCATTAGCGCTAAGCTTCGGCCTATCGCAAGCACAAACGGCATTTGAAATTATTCAAAACTCGCCAAACCACAACACGCTCGAAGCTGCAGTTCTTGCTGCAGGCCTAGACGGAGCGCTTAACACGCTTGATCCTATTACCGTTTTCGCTCCAACCGACGATGCATTCAATGCGCTTCCAGCCGGAACCGTTGCTGCTTTATTGAATGACATTCCTGCTTTGACAGACATCTTATTGTACCATGTTATCAATGGTGCAGTTCTTTCGACTGATTTGACTGACGGTCAAATTGCAACCACATTGAACGGTTCAGACATTATTGTAACCATCAATAACGGTGTTTTCATTAATGGAACAAGCCAAGTTATTGTTGCTGACGTTGTAGCTTCTAACGGAGTTGTTCACGTAGTGAATGAGGTACTAAGTCCTGCAGCACCCCAGCAATTTACTATTTGGGATGTGATTCAAAACTCACCTGACCACACTACATTAGAAGCAGTAGTTGGACTTGCCGGACTAGACGGTGCATTGGATAGCCCAGGTGCTTTCACTGTATTCGCTCCAACCGATGCAGCTTTCGCATTGGTTCCACAGCCAATAATCGATGCATTAATCGCCGATCCAACAGGTCTATTGACGTTCATTCTTACTTACCACGTTGTTCCTTCTGTAGCCCTTTCTACAGATTTAGCTGACGGTCAGGTTATTACAACACTTTCAGGTCAGGATGTAACCGTTTCTATTGTAAACGGAAGTGTATTCATTAACCACGCGCAAGTTACCGTTGCAGACATTGTAACAGACAACGGAGTGGTTCACGTCATTGATGCTGTGATTGCACCTGGTATTATCGCGAACAACGTTTGGGAAATTATTCAAGGTTCTCCAGTTCATACTATTCTTGAGACTGGTGTTTTAGCAGCAGGTTTAGATGGCACATTGCAAAACGATTATTTCTTCACTGTATTCGCTCCAACTGATGCAGCATTCGGTGCTTTACCTGCTGGAACAATTGAATCGTTAATCGCTAATCCAACTGCCTTAACCAACGTATTGCTTTACCATGCGGTGGGTTCTGAAGTTCCTTCGAATAGCCTTGTAGACGGACAAAACATTACAATGCTTCAAGGTGACAACACTACCATTACTTTAGGAATGGGTGGTGCAATGATTAACAATGCAAACATTGTTGCGGCTGATTTGAATGCTTGGAATGGAATTATTCACGTCATTGACGCCGTTCTATTGCCACCAGCTTCAGTTAACGACATTTTGAATTCATCGGTTCAGGCTTATCCTAATCCATGTACAGATGTTTTAACCATTGAAAGAAAATCAGCATCTGCTGAAACTTATTCCATCTACAATGTTTCAGGACAATTGGTTGCTAGTGGTCTTTTGAATAACAATTTAAATACCATCTCAACAAACGCTTTCACTTCAGGAATGTACTCAGTAGTTACAGAAACCGGAAGTCACTTCAATTTCATTAAGAACTAGTCTTTTATGTTAAGGTGTTTAGATTGTAGTTAAGGTGATAGAGAAGAGCGGGAATTTCCCGCTCTTTTTTATTTTAGAGAATAAAGTGCTTTGCCTTGATCAAAGTTCTCAACTACGATTCCCCATTTCATGAGTTTCGCTAGCTTTCGAATTAAGATTGGGCGCGGTGTGCCCGCCTTTCGAGCCAATTGATTCAACGTAAAGGGCTGTTGTTTCAACAAAGCAAAGAGCTGCTCTTCTCTTTCCGACATTTGAAAGAGTTCATTCGAGTCTTGCTGGGAAGAAACTTCTTGCATGGCAATCCACACATTCGAAGCCGGCAGCGTAACATCGTGCTCGCGCACGAAGGCCTTCCACCCTTCTTCAATTTTTGCTAAATGAGGTTTTGCTGAAGATTCTTCAATGTCAATTTCCAAAACCGTCTTTCCTTCCACCTTCCAAACGGAATGGGAGAAATGAACGGGAGGCTGACAGAATTCTTCAGCGCTGCGAATGATCATGTGTAATTCTTCTTCCGGACGAACACCGCACACATTGCCGTTGTCCTTCACTCCTATCAGTAATCTTCCCCCAGAAGTATTGGCGAATGCTACGAGTGAACGCGCAATTTTTTGCGCATCGTCGATACGCATTTTAAAGTCTTGCTTCAAATGCTCGCCTTCAGAAATGTAGGTTAGCACGTAGGACATGGACTAGGCTTCTAGTAGCTCGGAAACGTAAATAGACAAGTGAGTAGCACTCTTCAAGACCTTTCCATTTTCAATCAGAATAGCTTGAGGTGATTCGTGCTCTATTCCTGTGTCTTGCGCTATGGCATTTGAAATATTGCGATGCTCTAAAAGATCCAAGTAATAAGGCTTCACTGTAGAAGTCACATCCCAATCGCGTTCAAAACGGGAAAGTGCCGTGGTGCTTATGCTACAGCGTGTGCTGTGCTTGAACACAATAAACTTCTCTTCTGATTCGAGCATGGCATTCCATTGCTCTACCGAGTTCAATTGATTCCAAACCATATTAAGCTTATTTAATCAGCGAAGTTAATTCAGCATCGAGCGGCTTTACACCCGATGGGAATTCTGCCAACCATTCTCCTTCTGGAGAGATTAAGAATTTGTGGAAGTTCCACTTCACCGTTCCATCTGCAACACCGTTTAACGACTTCTGCGTTAACCATTGGTAGATGCCGTGTTGATTCTTTCCTTTCACATCGATCTTCTCGGTTAATGGAAAAGTAACTCCGTAATTTTTCTGGCAGAATGAAACAATTTCTTCGCTGGTTCCCGGCTCTTGTCCAAGGAATTGGTTACAAGGGAAACCCACAATCACAAGCTTGCCTTGGTATTGCTCGTATAATTTTTCAAGATCTTCGTATTGTGGGGTGTATCCGCATTTTGAAGCGACGTTCACACACAAAACATATTTTCCTTTAAAGTCTGACATGTGCATCTCTTTTCCGTCGATGCTGTTAATGGTTAAATCGTAAAAGCTCATTTTATTTGTTCCTATTGGTTTTGAAGGTTTTTGCCATCTGCTGCGCATGGACAATGCTGCTGCTGAAGAAAGGGCTAAGACTAGTAATCCGACGATGTAAATTGTTTTCATATGTATTTAACAAAATAAGAATTAGAATGTTTAATGAATGTGCAATTATATTCCGCGTTTTAACAAAAGTATGGAAGACATAGCGTTGCAGCACGAGGCTGTTCATCATTCTTATTTACAAAAGCTTTCTCAAGGAGAATTTTCAAACATGGAAAAGGCCTTGGCCTACTTCGCTTCACAGTATGAGGGTTATAGCGTTTGGTTCCCGAAATATCTTCAGGCTGTGATTGACAAACTCTCGAACCCGAGTCACAAAGCTCATTTGCTTGAAAACCTTGCGGAAGAAAAAGGCCAATTGCACGAAGATGATTTGCAAGCCATTCGTGCCATGGGCATAGACGATTCATGGGTAATTGGAATTCCCCACCCGATTTTGTTTCAACAATTTAAAAAAGCGATCTGTGCGAATTACAATTTTGAAATGAGTGAAGCCGTGTTAAACTGGCGAACATCGTTTTTGAATTATCTCGATAATTGCACCGAAGCGGAAGCGGTAGGCGCCATTGGATTGGGGACGGAAAGTGTGGTGAAGCATGTTTATCGTCCAATTATAGAATCCCTTTCCACGCATACCTCGCTCACCCTTGAAGATTATGTCTTCTTCCCCCTGCACACTGAAGTTGATGATGAGCACGGAAAAGTCTTGTTAGCCATAGCAAATGAACTAGCTTCGCAGAGTGAAGAAAACGCAAAGCTTGTTCGAAAAGGAATGGAAACTGCGCTTGATCTTCGTGCCGAATTTTGGCAGAATTTAGAAAACGAAACAACACGCATTTTACAATGAAGCACCCCTTAATACAAGCCTACGAGAGCGATTTTTTTAATGAAGAGGAAAAGTATTT
>CANIBZ010000072.1 GCA_947466425.1 Flavobacteriales bacterium | reverse complement strand
GAATAACACAATTCACGGGGACACGAATTTTGTTTTCTTTCGAAACGTATCGCGACGAAACTTTATTGAATACAGCAGAAGTAGAATTGGTGTTTGTAGACAAAGCAACCGGACGTCCTTGCAAAGCCCCTGAACACATTGTTCGTCTATTCGAAGATTAACTCACCACTTCCGTTACGAACGAGATTATACAAGGCCGGAGTTTGTTTCAATACAACATTTCCAGAGTCGTCAATTCGAACAAAAGCATAACTCGTTGCTTTTGCATAAATCGGTTGAAGTGATGCGTTATTAATGTATACCTGATTCGCATTCAACGATTCAGCATGAATAATTCCGTAGGCGTCTGAATACAGTTCGGCAACTTGAACTGTGCCTTTCAAATACGAATCGTTAGCACCCGCCGGAGAGCCGCAATAGATGGTGTCGCAATTCAAGTTCAGCTCAACCTTTCCATTCGCATGCTTGTTCTCTATCACAAGTTTACGTGCTTTCATTTCATTCAATGAAACAACACTTCCAGTACTAAAATTTTGAATGTTCGTGATTGAATCGAAATACAATTTCACTGTTATTTCGTGTTCATACGATCGCAGAAAATTACACGTATTCACGTTTTCAATTTTCAATACACCGTCTGAAAGTTGAGCGTCTATTTTTGGAAGTAAATTCTTCGGACCGGTAATTTCAATTCCACAAAAATTCGTGTCAACCAATTCGTATTTCAAATTGCTATTCAATTCAAGTTTGGTGAAGCTTCCTAAATCTCTTGTTTCGGTTTGAACTTCTCCCGCCGTTTTAAAGCAATCGGGAGCGCTCTCTTTGTTGCAAGAACAAAAAGTCAGCACAAGGCCCAGCAGGCCTAGCTTACAGACGGTAGCCAAATCCAATTTCACCATAATCTGCTTTTGCAAAATGTGTTTTTAATCCGAATTGAATAAACCAATGTTTGTCCTTCGGCGCATGACGTAAAATCACACGCTGATAAACCGGCGTTGTCTCCGCCCATTTGTCCCAAATGTAAATGCCTTGAACAATGCGCAATTGCGTGTTTCCGAAATTCTGACAAAACGTTGGTCCAACACCCAATTGAAAAACCGAACGATTGTTCGGTCGAATGCCGTCTCTGTTTTCCATTAAAGGAATTAATGAGCTGTTGAACATGAGATCAGCAGTTAATCCGAACGAGTGCTTCACGTGCGAAGTTCGAAAATCCCAACCTGCGCTTAGCAGATGAATGGGATACTTCTTTCCGTAAGGCTGCATGACTTCTTTCCATCCTTGCGTGTAGGAAAGACTGTAGTTGTATTTGCTTAACAAACGCAGCAAAAGAATTTCATGCTCTTCATCTTTTCTTGGAGCCTTAGGTTTGATTAACGGTTGAACACCCAGCGTGAGCGCCATTGTATTCGTTCCCAAATTCGGCAATTGAAAGGCCCCGTTCGAAAAATGCGTAATACGAATTCCCAATTTGTATTGAAGTTTTTCGGTGTGAAAAATTTCCTGATCGAAGCCAATGCTCAATGCTGCATTGATGTGCGAACCCAATACAGGCGCTTGGTAATTCGATTGAAGATTCCAAATCTTAGTGGTGTAACCCAAGCCAATGCCGAGGTTGATGAACTTCTTGTTAGAAGGACGTACACCAAAGATTCTGCGGTTAGTAGGAAATTGATTCCAGAAACTCAGCGAGAATTGTTGTCCCAATTGTTGAATATTCCCAGTGTTGATGTAGGTAAAATCGACACCCTGATAAGGATTTCCGTAGGGCTTCGAATAGAGTCTATTGCTAACACGCTTCACAAGGCGAACGCTTCCACCCACGCTGTGTGCTGTAATAAGCGGATCCATAAGCGAGTTATGCGGAACCACAAATCCGTATTGAAGACCTCCGTGCACTTGCCATTGCTCTTGTCCGAATGCCGCAAGGCCCGAACAAATAACGAACAACAGGACAAGTGCTTTTCTCATTACAGGTTTTCTTTCAAGAAGTTCGTCATTTTACTGAACAAGTGCAAGCGTGTGTTTCCGCCGTAAATGCCGTGGTCTTTGTTCGGATAAACAAACAAGTCGAAAGGCTTATTCGCAGCAACCAATGCAGAAACCATATCCATGGTGTTTTGGAAATGCACATTGTCATCGGCGCTTCCGTGAACTAACAAGTAGTTTCCTTTTAATTGATTTGCGAAATTGATAGGAGAATTATTTTCGTATCCACCGGAATTCTCTTGCGGTGTGCGCAAGTATCTCTCGGTATAAACGCTGTCGTAAAATTTCCAGTTCGTAACAGGAGCAACAGCAATTCCGGTCTTGTAATAGTCAGCTCCTTTGGTCATGCACAACGAAGTCATGTATCCGCCGTAGCTCCATCCTTGCATTCCAATGCGCGCAGCATCGATGTAGGTTTGCTGACCTAAATATTTCGCGAAGTCTATAAAGTCTTGCGTTTCATTTCCACCTAAATTCATGTAGGTTGAATGTTTGAAATCTTTGCCTCTAAATTGTGTTCCGCGAGGATCGCAGCTCACAACAATGTATCCTTCCTGACAAAGCAATTGGTACCACATGTAGTTCTTTCCGCCGTATGAGTCAAGTACAGTGTTGCTTCCAGGTCCGCCGTAAATAGCAACCAACACAGGATATTTTCTTTTCGGATCGAAATTGGCAGGCTTCATCATCCAGCAATTCAAATCGGTACCGATTGAATTCTTAAACGAGAAGAATTCTTTCTTCACGCAATTGTATTCATTCAGCGTTGTCGAAAGATTAGAGTTGGTAATAAGCACACGCTTCGTGTTTCCTTGGTTGTCGCGAATGCAGAAAGTAGGAGGTGTGTTGGCATTACTATAGGTATGAAGGAAATACTTCAATCCGTTGCTGAACGCCGCTTCGTTGGTTCCGTCGTCAGAGGTTAAACACTTCCACGAGTTCTTTTTCAAATTCACACAGTACACATATTTTGAAGTCGCATCCAGCGAGCTGCTCATGCGCTTGTTGTAGTTGACTTGTGCAGCGCGAGTAGAACTGAAATAAATGTTTCCTGCTTTTTCATCGATTCCGTAGAAATCAAGAATCTCCCAATTTCCGCTGGTTAACGCTTTCTCTACTTTCGTTCCCAAGTCTATCTGATACAAATGAGCATAACCACTTTTCTCGCTGGTGTAGATCATACAATTTCCACCCGATAAAAACTGAATGTTGTCGTTCACATCAATGTAGGTTTCCGATTTCTCTTCCATCAATACTGCTGTTGGCCAAATGTCTTTTCCTTCAACGCGAATGGGAGCCGTTAATTCGTAGACCAAATGATTTTGATGACGATTCATTTTCTGAACCAACAACTGCGTGCTTTGCTTGCCCCATTTAATACGCGGAATGTATTCGAACTCAGCAGAAGTCTTTTCAACAAAGAAACTTTTGTTGGAAGTCATTTCATAAATATGAATGCTCACATCTGAATTTTTTTCTCCGGCCTTCGGATACTTGAACGTGGTTCTTTCCGGATAAAGACTTCCATAAATATCCATTCCGTATTCAGGAACACTGCTTTCGTTGAATTTGTAATAGGCGAGAAGCGAACCGTTTTCATTCCAATACAATCCGCGATCGAATCCGAATTCTTCTTCGTACACCCAATCGGTTGCTCCGTTAATGATTCTGTTTTTCTCTCCGTCGAAGGTGATTTGCTTTTCCTCTTTCGTTTCAATATTGAAAATAAAAATGTTGTTGTTACGAACGAAGGCCACGCGCTTTTTATCTGGAGAGATCGTCGCCAAACGTTGTTTGCCTTGTTTGAAATCTGCAATAGGCGTGGTTTTTCCGCTTGCCAAATCGTGAACGAAATAATTCGCCATACTGCTCCAACGGTAAATGCCTTCGCTTTCGGTTTCAATCAACAACATGGTTTCATCTGCATTGAAACTGTAATTGTCGAACGCGCTCATTTCATTTCCGAAAATTCTTTTTGAAGAGGTAATCGTCTTCAATGTATCTCCCGTTGCGAAGCTGCATTGAATAATGGTTTGTCCGTTTATATCCGAACCCATCACGTCTGAAAACGATTCTCCGTCTTTCATCGAGTTGAATCCGCCAAGGTATTCCGCGTTGAATTCGCGGCTGTTCCAAATGAGTTCGTTGGTAATTTTTTTCTGTGCGTTTACGCCGAAAGCGAAAGCCAAGAATAACAAAGAGGCAAGAGTCTTTTTCATAATTTATATCAGTTCCGAAAGATAAGCCGAATGCAGAAGATATGCAATTGTGCCGTTAATTTGCGCCATGAATTTGAAATTAGCTACACTCGTAATGGTTGCGGTTGCATTCAGCAGCTGCACACAACAATTGGTTTTGGAATCGCTTCCCATTACAACCGAGCCAGGGCCGGTCACTTATGAGAAGGAGAAGCATTTCAAAAGTATACACCAAGTTACTTACGGTGGCGACAATGCCGAAGCGTATTGGAGTCCCGATGGGAAGCAGTTGATTTTCCAAAGCAACAACTCGAAGTGGGGTGTTGCTTGTGATCAGATTTTTTTATTGAATGTGGAAACCAAAGCTGACAGCTCGAAGCGTCAGTTGGTTTCAACCGGACTTGGAAGAACCACTTGCTCTTGGTTTATGCCTGATGGAAAATCATTCCTTTATGCTTCAACTCATAAGGGCGGAGAGTCTTGCCCACCGACACTTCCAAACAACGGGAAATACGTTTGGCCGTTGTATTCAACCTACGATATTTACACCGCAGATCTTCAAGGAAAGGTGTTGAAGCAGTTAACCGATTCGCCGCGTTACGATGCGGAAGCGACGATTAGTCCGAAAGGAGATCGCATTATTTTCACGTCATTGCGTAACGGCGATTTGGATTTGTACACCATGAATTTAGATGGAAGTGATGTGAAGCAAATTACGTTCGACTTGGGCTATGATGGCGGTGCCTGTTTTTCTCCGGATGGAAAGAAAATCGTTTGGCGCGCGTCTCGTCCGAAGAACAAAGAGGAAATAGATGCCTATAAATCGTTGTTGAAGGAAGACATGGTTGAGCCATCAAACTTGGAAATCTTCGTTGCAAATGCCGATGGTTCAGATGCGCATCAGGTTACCTCTTTGGGAAATGCAAACTGGTCTCCAACGTTTTCTCCGAAAGGAGACAAGGTTCTATTCTGCAGCAATCACAACAGTACACGAGGATTCCCTTTCAATTTATTCTTGGTGAATTTAGATGGAAGTGGATTGGAGCAAGTGACTTACGATACTGAATTCGATTCGTTTCCCATGTTTTCACCCAATGGAAAATACTTGGTGTTCTGCAGCAATCGTCACAACGGAAGAACGCGCGACACGAATATCTTTATCGCGGAGTGGATTGACTGATCTGCCTTTTGAATTTCAAGAAATCTTGAATCACCGCGAAGGTTACTAAGGGTAAGACAATCACAATAAGTGGATTTTCATTCCAAGCCTCTTCAAACTGAAATTTCATTAAGGCAATAAAGGCGTGTGTCATTCCGCAGCCCCAGCAATGAACTCCAAAGATTGCAGTGAATAAACAGGGAATACCTATGTCAGCAATATTGAAAACGTTTAGTAAAACGGCAATGCATTCGTAAATAATAACTCCGGAAACAATCCAGTTCTTTCGCAAGTATTTCAAAAAAACTTTCAAGAGATTATCCTTCAAAGGTGATGGATACCACGAAAGCGCGAGAGCGCAGTTTGTCAATTGGAAGTGCGTACTTCGTGTCTTCGTGAATAAGTAAATCGGGAAGACCTATACTTGTTTTAAACTCGACTGCGAATTTGAAAAACGGAAGAAAGAAATCGAATCCACCTCCTGCTTCAACACAATAGTCATTGCTTTTCAACTTCACCACAATCTGACTCGACTGGTTGTTGCTAACATTCTTTTGCGATTGCATATCGCGGGCGTATTTTCCTCCCAATAATCCGTAAGCCGCGAAATTTCCCGTTCTATTCGTTCGAAACTTAAATAACACAGGAAATTCTAACCATACGCTGGAAATGGGTTTAGTCTGTGTTTCAATCTTGTTGTGAGCTCGCAAAAATTGATATTGCAATGATCTGTCTTGGAAAGATAAACCAGGAAGAAAGCGCACATTTACATTCGGGATGGGATTGTAAGATGCTAGAATATGCAAGTTGAATCCAGCTTGTGGCACATTCGTTATACTCAATAAAGAATCTTGAAACGAAAAATCAGGTTTGTAGTTAATGAAAAACGAACTCTGATTGCCGCTTAACGCAAAACCGAAATGATATTTTCTATAATCGAATTTCGCCAAATTCATCGCGACATGATCACGTTGTGCAAAGGCAGAAAAGCCTATCAAACATAAGAGAAAAGCAGAAACTAATTTTTTCATTGTACTTCTTTCAACATGACAGTTCTAAAAATCCAAGGCACAATAAGGGAAAAGATAAGTGTGCTTAACATCATTGCTGAAATGCCTGCTGCCACTACCGTTTTCGATGAGGTCATTGTGTTAACGCGTTCAATATAGCTTTGTTGTATTTCCTCTTTAGTTAGGTCTTT
>CANIBZ010000071.1 GCA_947466425.1 Flavobacteriales bacterium | reverse complement strand
CCGTTGTTGAATATCAATGTCTTTGTTCCCTTTGCTTTTTGCTCATAGGCATACAATAGTTTTTCTTGCATGTACATGTTTCCATAAAGCTTCTCAGAACTGCTAACGGTGTAGTCTCCGGTAATTCCAACTTTCAAAGAATGCAAACTGACGTCGTAGCTATATGTGGTTGCTTTCGCTAAATAACCTCGCCCCACAAGATTGCCTATGCTTTCACCAATAATTAAATCATGGTAATTATCTTTTAGAGGAAGCTTGATATTGCTGCTCAGAGGAGTCGCTGTTACACCCAGTATAACTTGCTCATCGAACCATCCGAATAATTTTCGAAATGAATTGTAATGCGCTTCATCAATAATAACTAATCCCAAGTTGGCGAACTCCATTTTCTCGTCACGCAAGCGATTGTGAAGGGTTTCAACCATTGCTACAAAGCATTCGTATTCCGATTCATCGGGAAGTTGCTTAACCTTGCTCACAATGATTTTATTCTTCACCGAAAAATTATTCAACACGTTACTCGTCTGACTGAGCAACTCAATGCGATGGGTGAGAATAAGAACTTTCTTTCCCGTCTCTTGAATGTAGCGACGAGCGATCTCAGAAAATATTACAGTTTTCCCTCCACCAGTCGGTAATTGAAAACATAAATTGTATTTTGTGGGAAATTCATGAAGACGCGCAAAGATTCTCTCAAGAGCTTTTTCCTGATAATCATATAAAACTTTTCTTTCGGGAACAATATCGCTCATTCAAAAGGCGTTCAATTTTAGGAGAACGTGCAAAAATAGTTCTCTTTTTTAGTAAAATCATTATCGCCATGAAGAATATCCCAATTTTTATTTTTTGCATGCTTGTTTCAGCCTGCGCTTATTCTCAGAATACCGACGGTGATTGGGCATTCAACGAGTTGAGAAAAAACAGCACAAGCGAGTATGTCGTAATTTCAGAGTATCAGCGTTTGCCCCAATCTTTTTCTATTCGAACGGATTTGGGCAGTATGAGCAGCTACAAGACCTTTACGGAATTTGATTTTTTTCATTCCACCGATAAAGTTGATTTGCTTGGTGAATTGCCAATTGCAGTGCACGAGGTAAATCATGGTATTACCAATGGAAAAGCATATACAGAGTGCAATAGAAGAGGGCTGCAAGGATTGAATAACAATTATTATTTCTATACCCCAGCGGGGAATGAAATTTTAGTGAGAAGTAATCTCAGATTCTTCCCAACGGGGCGCATCATTCCGCTTATTCCTCAAGACAAAAGAAGTTTCCGATTTGACACGTATGTGGAAGGAAATACGTCTACCCAAACGGATGGCTTACTTGGATTACTTGATGAATTCAACTCATATGCTCATTCTTTAGCAACAGTGTATATGTTGAAGAAGTCTTACATGGAAATTCCGGGGATGGAATTGAGTCATTATATCTCTTGGAGACAAGATATGCACTCGTATGTTCAATCGTATTATGAATTTAAATACTTTCTCTTGCACTATTTACTGTATGCGAAAACGAACGAACGAACGCTTTATACTGAAATTAAAAACAGCCCAGATCTTATGTTGGCTATTTCAACCATCAATAGTGATTTTTTGAGAGTAGTTGATCAATTCAATCAAGAGGATCAAGTGGCTGGTCCGGCTTATTGGAAAAAGAAAGGCTATTCCGTGCTTAAAAATCCTGAGACTGGTTATGAAAACTATAAACAGGGAGGCAGCACCATTGGTTACGGCTGTAAAATGGATGACAGAGACAAACTTTTACCGGAGATTAATTCGTCGAAGTTCAATGAGATAAAAGCTGAATTTTCTATTCGTTAGGATGAAACGGGCGCATAATAATTTCGCTCACATTCACTCCTTTCGGAACTTCAATGGCATTCATGATTTGCTGTGCAACCCATTCAACAGGCATTCCGGCTGCAAAGCTCGGACGGAACTGCTCAAGTAATGCTTCGTTCTTAGTTTGCTCTACAAAGGGGGTGTTTACAGAACCCGGGCTAATAGTAGTCACACGAACTTTTTTCGCCAGCTCTGTTCGAATGCTTTCGCTTATAGCAAATACAGCATGTTTTGTAGCGCTATAGACTCCGGAATTTGGAAATACAAAGTGAGAGGCTAACGACCCAAGGTTTATGACATGCCCGGTAGATGCTACCAAATGCGGAAGACAGGTATGCAGTACGTTCAAAACGCCCTTAATATTTACATCTACCATCGTATGCCAATCCTCCAACTTTGCATCTTCTAACAAATCGAAAATACCAAGCCCAGCGTTATTCAGCAGCACGTCTATACCACCCATAGAATCAACAGCAGCAGCAGTCATAGCTTTTACTTCTTCAACATTCGTAACATCTGTTTTCAAGAAAAAAGTGTTGGGATTCTTCGATGCCATTTCTGCTAAGACAGCTTCATTTCTTCCGGCGATGAAAACTTGGTGGCCATTTTTAATAGCCAATTCATAGGTGGCAGCACCGATTCCGCTTGTAGCGCCGGTGATTAAGATTCTTTTTTTTGTCATTATTTCTGAGCTCTTTTGTAAAGTATAAATGCGAGTATTCCGAAAATTATATTTGGACACCAAACAGCTAAATCTGTGGGAACCCCTAGATTCATTGCGCTTACCGCGGTGATTCGTGAGATGAATATAAAAATGAATCCGATAATGATTGCGATTGCCAAATGAAAACCAATTCCACCCCTTGCTTTCCGAGAAGCTATGGAAGCACCGATAAGGGTTAGTACTAAAATTGAAAATGGCGCTGCGGTTCTATTTTCTTTTTCCAATTCGAATTTTGCAACGTTGCCTGAACCACTCAGTTTTTGATCTTCAATAAATGTATTCAATTCAGACCAATTCATGGTTGCTACAATTTCGGAACGTAAGCCGAAATCTTCCGGGCGAACTTCCAAAACAGTATCTAATTTTTGTTTGAAGTAAACCTTCTCGGTGCTGTCTTTGAAGATTCGAACCTGCGCGTTGGTTATGCTCCACGATTTTGTTTCCGGCTTGTAATTCGCAGAGGAAGAAATAAGTTTAAACGTGAGTTCGCCGTCTTTCCAGCGCTCCAACGAAAAGTTGCTTCCACCTAAATTACCTGGATTGTATCGTTGGAAATAAGCAATAAGACCGGGTTCAATTTCACGATGAATGTCCTTGTCTTGAATCGTTAATTGCTCTTTCAGGTACTTTACTTCGAATTCGAATTTTCTTTTGTTTGCAAGAGGAACAAGGTAATGCCCGAATATTAAAGAGATGGAAATAAGTGAAAACGCAACGATGAAGTATGGTCTTAAAATTCGATTGTAACTAATGCCGGAAGACAGCATCGCAATAATTTCTGATTGCTGAGCGAGTTTGCTTGTGAACCAGATTACAGTGAGGAAAATAATAAAGGAACTCAGTAAATTTCCGAAGTACAGGCAGAAGTTGAAGTAATAATCGAAGATAATTTCCCAGAGTGTTGCTTTCGATTGTAAAAGATCATCAATGTTTTCGCTAATGTCAAATACAACTGCAATAATTACAAAAGCACCAATCATGAAGAGAAAGGTTCCAATGAATTTTTTAATGATGTATCTGTCTAATATTTTTATCACAGGCGAACGGAGAGTCTTTTCACGGTTTCATCTTTCCACGCTGCAAATGTACCTTCAATAATTTTTACACGGGCTGTTTCAACCAAACGTAAATAGAAATTAAGGTTATGCACCGATGCAATTTGAAGTGCGAGGATTTCATTCGCGGCGAATAAATGTCTGACGTATGCTTTGGTATAATAAGAGTCGACGTAACTATCTCCAAATTCATCGAGCGGAGAAAAATCGTTTTCCCACTTTTTGTTTTTCATGTTAATGGTTCCGTTCCAGGTAAACAACATTCCGTTACGTGCATTCCGCGTGGGCATAACGCAATCAAACATGTCAACTCCCAATGCAATACACTCCAAAATATTTGCTGGAGTTCCAACACCCATTAGGTAGCGGGGCTTATCGGCTGGTAAAATGGAACAAACGAGATCGGTCATTTCGTACATCATCTCGTGCGGCTCTCCAACACTCAATCCGCCAATAGCATTTCCAAATGCTCCTTTGTTCGCGATGTATTCAGCACTTTCTTTTCGAAGGTCAGGGAATACACTTCCTTGAACAATTGGAAACAGTGCTTGCTCGTGACCATACAATGGCGTGGTTTCATCAAGTCTTTTGAAACAACGATCTAGCCATTGATTGGTAATGTGAAGCGATTCGCGCGCATAGGTTTTGTCGCAGGGATAAGGAGGACACTCATCGAAAGCCATAATAATATCAGCACCAATACTGCGTTGAATGTCCATCACATTTTCAGGTGTAAAGGTGTGCTTTGACCCGTCGATGTGTGATTTGAAAACAACACCTTCCGGATTAATCTTTCTATTTTTCGACAAGCTGTAAACTTGATACCCACCGCTGTCGGTGAGAATAGGGCGATCCCAATTCATGAATTGATGAAGCCCGCCGGCTTGCTCTAATATTTGTGTGCCGGGACGTAAATAAAGATGGTAGGTATTTCCCAAAATAATTTTGGCCCTTACATCAGTCTTTAAGTCCTGCTGAGTTACTGCCTTCACGGAACCAATGGTTCCAACGGGCATGAAAATGGGAGTTTGAATTTTTCCATGCGGAGTTTCTAACGTCCCTGCTCGGGCCTTCGATAATGCGTCTTTCGCCTCTATGGAGTATTTCATTTCTTCTTCACTTCAACTTTTGGTTTGTCTTCGAACACCTTGGTTTCAAATTGAGAAAGGTGCTGCAGCCACAATGTAATTTCATCGAGTTCTTTTGAGTTCACCGTTATAGAAGAATTGTCGGAAGAATTCCGTTCTGTGTATTTAATTTTATTTTGCTTGCTAGAATTCGACAGTTTCATTTCTGCGTTCGATTTGGCTGAGGAATACACGAGGTAATGGCATTCCTCGGAAAGTCTCATTTGATCAAGGGTTGTCCATTTAGACTGGGCGTCTTCTCCGAACATTCTTGCTGCAATTAAATCTTGCCCGAAGTTTTTCCCTGGAAAATCAAGTCGATTAATTACAGTGCCAGTGAAAGATACACTTGCGTTCAGTGCAATGTAGGCACCAAGCCCTTCACTCACGATGAATTTGTTTTCACGCAGCAACGGATAATCTTTATTTAAAGAATTGAGAAGTAAATCGATGTCTTCAGAAAGTGATCCTACTAAATCGGAATATACAAATCCAATTTTCGGGCGGAAAGAATAACGTGTGTTCCAAACGAAAACGGCATAGCCACTCTGACAAAGATGTTGAACCGTTGGGTTAAATTGATTCGCGTATGGAAGGAAGATGTTGTTCGGAATATAGATCACTAATGGGTAACTGGACTTCTCTGCTTTTGTCGGGAGGTACATTCGACCCGTTTGTGGGGTTACTTCACCCGTTTGAATTTGTACAACTTCACTCGCAATAAAAACAGGATTCTTACCGTCGAATTTATCAGATGATACCGGTTGAGCTTTGTTGCTCTGCCAAATGAAATACGTTGGTTTTGTAATCTCTCCTTGAACGCAGAATAGCACGGTGTTGTTTTTCTCAACGAAGTCTAAAATCTTAACGGAAGATCCCTTGTAGCTTTCGGTAGCAAAGGTTAATACCTTTTGGAAAGTGGTGTTTTGTGACACTTGGTATTCTGCTGCATTGATGTTATTTGTGCTTAATGCGATATCATTTCCTTGAACAAAAATATCTGTACAGCTTTCACCGGTTTTATTATTTAACGGCTTGATGCCTGATTTCGAAATGGCGCATGCATAGGTGGTTAAACTTTGGAAATTTGTAATTCCATAAAACACATCTCCAGAGGCATTGCATCCCTTGGTTTCGAAGTAGTAGCCCGAAGAAAATTCAAACAGACTCTTTCCCAATTTATCGTTTTCGACAGCGTAAATCTTTGAAAGCATATTGCTGTGAATAGCTACTCCAACAACTCCTTTTGATTTGGAGAAATACCAGCCAAAAACCTCTCCTGATAATGTTCCAACTGTTGTCAGTTTTTTTGAAGCTAGGTCGAATCTCTCAATTGATGCACTGCTTCCATTTTGATTGCTGAAATAGGCCGACCCTGCAGTTGATCCAAGATATTGATTTGAAGAAACGGATGCAACCAACTTGCTCGACGAAATTTCAATCACATCGAAAGAAGGTTTTTCAGTTTGAATTTCAAGTGCAATGAATTGGTCGTTTATAAAGAAAACGTGAGAAGCTTTCGAAATAGAGTTAGTCTTAATTTCGATAGTCTTTTCTGTTGCAACATCAGCGATTACTAATGATTTGGTGTCACCTGCTTGTTGAAGCTTAGCGACCTTTTCTCCAGTGTCATTCAGTTTAATGGAGAGAACTTGCGGCTCACTGAAAAAGAAGGTTGAAGGGTAGGGCACATGCGGAATAAGAACAGTTTTGTTTGAGCTGGCAGAGGGAGGGTTCACTTGCAGGCCCTGGCAAAATGAAACGAAAGAAGCTAAAACTGCTAACGAACAAAGGGAAATTGAAAGAGTCTTTTTCATGTTTCAAATTTAGTGAAGGTTAGCCAGAATGAAGTTATTCACATTCAAAGAGTCCTGTTTTTTATAATTCTAACTGAAAATGACTTTTTAGT
>CANIBZ010000070.1 GCA_947466425.1 Flavobacteriales bacterium | reverse complement strand
TTAAGTTTAATTTTTCAAATGACATAAAATACGTGGTCGCCAAATTCCCAATCGTATTTCTAAGTTGAACTGCCAACGGAACTTGTTGCGGGCGCAAAGATAGTCTACTTTTTCACCCGAATCATCATTAATCCGTCGCGAAGCGGCAAAAGCACCTTCTCGCATCGGCTGTCTTTCGCCACTAAATCATTCAATTCTTGAAGAACTTGTGTGTCGAAATCCTTTTCTACAGCGGGTTCCAGAACCTTTCCGCTCCAGAGGACATTGTCTATAAGAATAACCGTTCCGGCATGAGCGTGCTCCATTGACCAATTCCAGTAATGAAGGTAATTCCGCTTATCTGCATCTATAAAGACCAAGTCGAATGTTCCATCCAAATCTTCAAAAGCGTTCAACGCAGCTTTATAAATAGGTTTTATTTGCGATCCATTTTTATGTTGAAGGAAATACTTGTCGTGCAACCAACTCAGTTCATCGTTTTCATCAATGGTAATTATTTCTCCGTCTTCTTGAAGTCCATCGGCCAAACACAAAGCGCTATACCCTGTAAAAGTTCCAATTTCTAAAATGCGCTTCGGTTGAATCAACTGCGAAAGCAAACTTAAAAATCTTCCTTGCAGATGTCCACTTAACATACGCGGATTAATCACCTTCTGCCAGGTCTCAGCCGAAAGCGCCTTCAACAAATCAGATTCATCGTCTGAATGCTTTTCGCAATAGTCTAATAAAGTAGATGAGATAAAATCCATTGCGCGAAGTTACAAAGCTTACCTTTGCATTTATGAGACCGAGTAGGGAATTGTTTATGCGCATGGGTTTACTTACGCTGCTCGTTCCTTTGGTGATTGTTTCCATTCTGTATTATTTCAACGCAACGGAATTTATGATACCCGTTATTATTGGGAAAATGAGTGTGTGGTTGCAGCTGTTATTAGGTATTGTTGGCGGATTTGTTTTAAGCGGAATGACATGGCTCATGGGGAAATGGAAATACCTCGACGATGTGAACTTCGATTATACGTTACGATTGGGAATTTTCAATTTCAGTTTTCAAGAAATTTTATTCTTGAGTTTTTGCGCAGGTGTTGGAGAAGAGATTGTGTTCCGTGGAATGATACAACCGTGGTTAGGAATTTTAACTACGTCGTTTATGTTTATTGCGCTTCACGGATACTTGAGTTACAGCTCATGGCCGAAAGTCATATTCGGACTTATCTTATTTGCGGTGGGAACACTGTTAGGAATTTTAGGCGCATATGTAGGATTGCTCGCAGCCATTGTAGCGCATATACTTTATGACATTGTAGCCTTTCAGCGTATTCAAGCGGAATACGAAGAATTGAAAAAGAAATCAATTATTCCAATTGCACATGAGCAAGAAGAACAACAAGAGTGAAGGCGGTTTTGTATTCAGTACGAATCCTAACTTCAACATAGAAAATGAAAACGAGGCGGCAGAGACGCTTCCACCCAACGAACAGAAATTAAAAGTTTGGTTGGAAAAAAATCACCGCGGTGGAAAAACGGCCTCAGTTATTAAGGACTTCATTGGCAACGAAGAAGATTTAGAACAGTTAGCGAAAGTGCTAAAGAATAAATGCGGTACAGGGGGAAGTGCGAAAGATGGCGAGATCATCATTCAAGGAGACCACAGAGAAAAAATTATTAAACTGTTGCAGGACATGGGTTATGCAGCTAAAAAAGCAGGAGGATAAATGGAGAAAATATTTCCAATCGTAGTTAAGACCATGCAGAGCCTTGAGCCCTTGTTGGCGCAAGAAATGATTGCCTTAGGCGCAACAGAAGTTGAAGAGGGAAGAAGAGTGGTTCGCGCGAATTGCGACCTCGAAACATTATACAAAATCAACTATCGCGCGCGCTTGGCGTTGCGCGTTCTTTGTCCATTGCATTCCTTTCAAATTCGCAAGGCCGACGATTTATACAACAAGGCCTATGAAATGCCTTGGGAAGAATATTTGCATGCAGACACCACGTTTGCAATTGATCCGCAAATATCTTCTTCCATGTTCACGCACTCGCATTTCCCTTCGCTCCGCGTGAAAGATGCAATTGCAGACAGATTGAAGAAAGTCTACGGCTCCCGTCCAGATGTGAATCCGGAAAGTCCTGATGTGCAAATACATTTGCTCATCGATCAAGAAAAAGTTCAGGTCTCATTAGACAGTTCAGGACGTTCACTCAACCAACGCGGTTATCGCGTGAATGGAGGAGAGGCTCCCATGAATGAAGTCTTGGCTGCAGGTATTATTGCCATTACCGGTTGGAAAGGAGAAACCCCTTTGTACAATCCGTTTTGCGGTTCTGGAACGATTGCTTTCGAAGCGGCTTATGCGGCCCTCAATATCCCTGCACAAAAGGCTTATCCGAAATTCAATTTTCAAACATGGTTGAATTTTGATGATGCCTTGTGGATGACTGTTCATGGCGATGCGAATGCCTTGATTGAAAATAAAGAGTTAACCATTGTGGCTTCCGATATTGATTACGATCAATTGAATGTAGCGCGCAAGAACGGAAAGAACCTTCCGTTCAACGATGCCATTCGATTTGAAAAATCAGATTTCTTCAGTGAAGACAGTGTTCCTGAAGTTCCAGGATTAGTGGTGTTAAATCCACCTTACGGAGAACGTATGGAGATTGAAGAGTTGGAAAAAATCTATTCTGAAATAGGTTCGGTTTTCAAACACCGTTATTCAGGTTCAACAGCTTGGATTATCTCTTCAGATTTACAAGCCCTTCATGCGATTGGACTTCGTCAGAAGCGTAAAGTTAAATTGATGAATGGAAAGTTGGAATGCGAGCTTCGCGGAATAGATTTATTCAGAGGAAAGCGTAACGAACGATTTGAAATTAAGCCGACAGATTCCGAAAATTTATCACCGGATTCGCATACATCTGAAGCATAATTTCTCTTGCTGTCTGTGTGAAATTCTCTTTAGGAAGAGCTGTGTGTTTTCTATGAAGACTTAATTTGAAAGTATTTCCACGGATATAATTACTGAAAGCAATTTTCTGAATTTGGGAGTATTGGTCCTTGTACTCCTTCGTACCATTCAACAAATCGTAGGCAATGTAATTCGTTGGCCACAACTTGAAGATGCGGTGCATTTCGTTGTCAATGGCCTGAGTTAGATAGCGATACTTCTCGTTTTTATTCTGAATCGTACGCATGTGTTCAATGTGTTCGTTCAATGAATTTCCCATGGAAATATTCACACGGCCTTTATGCCCGGTGATTCCTTTCAACATAGAAAGAAAATCTTCTCCCGACTTCTTTTCATAGGCACCAAGAATCTTCAAATGCATAAGTTCATTGGTCTTCATCATGTCACAAGGATCGTACTCATAACTAACAGCCATGGGAATCATGCTCAACGCCTGCAAGCCGTCTTCAATGTTATCGGAACTCATGGCGAACATCTTCAGCAAACCAGTTGCTGTTCTGTCGTCGCCATCTTTGCTTCTTCCTTCGCGTTGTGCTATCCAGATTGAAGTGTGGTCGGAAGTTAAAGTATGACGAATGTAATTGGAAAGGCGAAGGCTGTAATAGAACATCTCCTTCGCGTTTACATTCCGATTAACAATGAAATTCTTGTTGGAACGAACGATGTCTTCAACCACTTTCTGACGCAACAAATTATCGCCTATGGCTATTTGCGTAGTCTTGTGGCCTTGTTCAAGCAAACTCACATTGAGAATTGCACTGTCGAGAATAATATCGCGATGATTACTTAAAAATAGATAAGGCTTTGTTTTATCTAACGACTCGAAGTTGGTGAAAGACAATCCGCTAGTGGTTGTTTGAATGGCCATCTTAAAAGCAGGACCTGAAATTTCAGATTGAAATTCATCAACGGTGGTAACCTGACGAAGCATTTTCTGAATAGCTGAACGGCTTAATCCTGGGAAAACCCACTTCAGCATTTTATAAAATTCAGGGACTTCTAAAATGCGTTCAATGGCAGCTTTTAATTCTTCGTCGTTGTACGGACGAATGGGATCAAAATTAAAAACATCTATTTGCGCCTCTTCCATAGTTGCAAAAGTAAGAAATTCAGAACTTTTGATTGGAGAAGCCTTGTTGTAAATATGAACAATGTCTACATTTGAGGCATGAGAAAAATGAAAGCGTTGCTTATTGCTGGATTAGTTGTTTTGGCTTTGTCGGCATGTGAAGAAAAGAAAGTTTCCGCTCCTTCTAGAAGTTCTGAATTAATTGGAGATTTTGATGATACGTTGTGGAATCAGAATACAGGAACCATTTATTCATTGGCTTTATATGCAGACAGCAGTTTTTATTTCAGAACAAGAGTAATCGGAGGAGAGGCCAAGACCTATTTAGGGAATTACAAACCGAATGAGCAATGGGAGGTTCTAAATCTTAAATGTGCAGACAGCGCACATGTTTTTTCTGTTCAGATTAAATCTTCTG
Organism: Flavobacteriales bacterium; assembly: GCA_947466425.1. Taxonomy (GTDB): domain Bacteria; phylum Bacteroidota; class Bacteroidia; order Flavobacteriales_D; family Sanyastnellaceae; genus CAIZGX01. Next base: position 2,334 of record CANIBZ010000070.1, on the reverse strand, counting down.
ACCTTCTAGAAATGAATGTAGAAGGAGCAATTAGTTCTATGAATCGTTCAACTAAAGTGGTAAGTATTTCTGGAACGGCAGTGCTAAAAAATAGAGTGAAATTATGGTCCTCAACGAAGTCCATCGTCTATCAGTTGGTGAATTCAAATGAGTTAATCATTGATCAGTTATTTATTAACGCAATGACTCCTGAATATAAAGCGTTGTTAAGTTATTATTCTGGAAAATATGAATCTCCTCAATTAGTGAAATCATTGAACTTTAATCAAGAGGAAATTGTAAAACTCCAGGAGCTTTATTTTCCAAAATCTGAAACTGTTAAAACAGATGATAAGGAAACACCGCCAATCGCGGATAAAATGCCAATGAAGTCCTTGTTCTTCCTTAATAATGGAAACAAAGTAGAGGTTCAATTGGTGGCCCTCAGTTCAAAAGGAAATGACTACGCTAAAAAAGAAACATGGGAATTGAATGCTGAAGGATGGAAGTTATTGAGTTCAGAATTTTCTGGAGTTACTGCTGAGGTTGTCTATGACAATCCGAATGAAGTTAAACTTCCAACTGGAAACATCATCATCAACAACAAGAAATAAAAAAGGGTCTCGAAATGAGACCCTTAATTTTGTTTGAGAAGTATCAATTAGTTAGCTCCACCCATTACAGATTTCATTGCTTCTTCCATACATGGTTGAATCAATTTTGAAAACTCTTTAGCGGCTACTGTATCTTTCTCATATTTAGCTTTAAGTTCGTCACCCCAAGCTTTGTTTTCTTTTTCGAATTCTTCCATCTTAGCTTTATCTCCTGACTTTTGAATCTCAATTTGTTCTTTGATTTTATCACAGAACTTACTCGCATCAGACTTAACACCGCCGCAAGAAGCCATGAACATTGCAACAGCAACTGCAGGAATCATTAATTTTTTCATATGAAATATTTTTAGTTTGGACGAATATAAAAGATTTGCTTCTTAGAAAAGCAAAATCAGTAATATAATAGCGTCATTGTTAAAAAGTGTTTGATTTGTTGAAAGACTGACGAAATTGCTATTTAGCCTCAGCAGCTTTGATAGCATCTTCCATGCATGTTTCAATAAATTCATCTAATTCTTTTGCTTGTGCGCTTCCATCAGGATATTTCTTTTCCATTGTCTGAACAATAGGTTCATACTTCTTTTGAAAAGCTTCAAAGGCTATAATGTCGTTTGAGCCTATTGCAACAGCCCCCTCATTCATCATGTTGCAAATGACATCGGCATCGGCCTTGATTTCAGCCTTCTCTGCTTCTTCTATGCAAGGCTTTATCATTGATTCAAATTCTACAGCAGCATCACTTCCAGCGGTATACTTCTTTGTTATCTGCTCCATTTCAGCGTCATACTCTTTTTCAAGACTCTCCAATTTAGAAGTGTCTTTTGTCTTTTGAGCATCCGCTATTTCAGTCAACTTAAGACAGATTTTTTCAGCATTTGATTTCACATTTGTACAAGAAGCAAAGAACAACATCGATGCAAAGGCTAGAATGAATATATTTTTCATGTGTCTAATTTTGTCATACAAACTAAAGGAAGGAGAGCGCTAATTCAACCTACAAAGAAGATTATTGTTAAAAAGTGAATTACTTTGTTGAAAGACCAAGACATATTGTGGTTTTATAAGTCTTGTATTCTCTGAGATTTGTGTAACAAAGATTGAATATGATTAATCGTTCTGACATTGATTTTTTCGAGTTGACTTTAGGTCAAGAATTTGTATTTCTCGACGATGAGACACGGTTGAAGTACGGTAAAGATGAAACTGAAAATCTTAGCTTTCCTGCCGATGTTGTTCTGAAACCTGGAAATAAGGAAGAGGTCTCGCTTATTTTAAAACATTGCAATTCTAAACACATCCCTGTTACCGCCATTGGCGCTCAAACCGGATTAAGCGGCGGGGCGCTATGCGTAAGAAAGGGAGTGGCACTTTCAATGGAGCGATTCAATAAAATCATAAAAATTGATGTTGAAAATGGACAAGTACATACAGAGCCTGCAGTTATTACGCAAGTCCTTCAAGAAGAATGTGCGAAACAAGGTTTGTATTACGCACCAGATCCGGCTAGCCGAGGAAGTTGTTGGATAGGTGGAAATTTAGCCGAAAATAGCGGCGGTCCTCACGCGGTGAAATACGGAGTAACAAAGGACTTCGTTTTGAATTTGGAAGTGGTATTGGCAAACGGAGAAATCATTTGGACCGGCGCCAACACGTTGAAAAACTCTACTGGATACAACCTTACTCAGTTGATGGTTGGAAGTGAAGGCACACTTGGAATTATTACCAAAGCCGTTTTGAAACT
>CANIBZ010000069.1 GCA_947466425.1 Flavobacteriales bacterium | reverse complement strand
TAAAATCGATACGATTTGAGACTCCGTAAATTTTGAGTTTTTCATGATGGTTGAGTTTTACGGACTCTAATTTAAGATGTTTCAGTTTTTCGGGAAGCTTACCTACCGCTTCCAATCCCATGACAAAAGCATTTTTAGATTTATCTAAATTCAAGAATTTCGAAGTCACTCACGGATATCTTTCTTGGAACAACGGTGAAATGGATTTTTCTGCTGACTCGCTGTATTCTTGGAGGGATCAATAAAGAATGCCTCTATAAAAGGTAAGAGAAGGTAAGAGAGGGGAAGAAAGGGGAAGAATGCCTGCGGCGAATGCTTCGCGAATGTCTGCGACGTAAACATATCAATTACCCTTTTCTTTGTAGAGATTATCTGAATTAACAAAACATGCTTAGAATCTACCTCCCCATCGCGTTTGCAGTACTTTTCATTCTTTGGATTCTATTCCGATTGATCGTGAAGCGTGATTTGAAGAAGCATCTGAATACCGTTTATCTCGGATTGTTTTTCGGGGTGGTGTGGGCGGTGATTTACTTTTTTATCTTCACTCCTGTACCTGTTGAAGGTGCGGAGAAGGTGCATCGGACTAAAGAATTGAAAAAGCAGATTGAGCAAATATTGGCCGATAAAAAAGCGGTGGTGGGAATTTCAATTTCAGGAGAAAATGGGAACGATACGCTTTCGATCAATGGGAATATGCACTGCCCTACTCAGAGCGCTTATAAAATGCACATTGGTCTGGCCATGCTTGATAAAATTGATCGCGGCGAATTCAGTCTCGATCAGAAAATAAAAATATCCAAAGACGACTTGCCTGTTGATGCGTATTGGAATCCGCTTGGAACAGATTTTCCCGATGGAGGCGATCTCACTGTTGCGCAACTGATTCAGTATTGTATTTCGCACAGCGATAATACCGCTTGCGATACTTTAATTGGAATGGTTGGGTCTCCGAAAGATGTGGAATCTTACTTCAAAAAGAACAATATTCAAGATCTTCAATTTGCATACAACGAACGCACCATGCAGTCGAAATGGGAGAACATGTTTCAGAATTGGATTACTCCGAACGCCGCTGTTCAGACGTTGCGCTTGTTCTATGAAAATAAAAACGGTTTGCTCTCCAGTTCGAGCTACAACTTCTTCTGGCAAACCATGAAAGAAACCTCCACCGGCGTAAAGCGCCTGAAAGGACTCTTGCCTGAAGGGACTGTTGTGGCGCACAAAACGGGCTCTTCAGGAACGAACGAAGCCGGATTAACAGCCGCCACAAACGATTGGGGAGTTGTGTTCCTTCCGAATGGACATTATTTCATCATTAGCGTTTTGGTTACGAACTCATACGAAAGCGATGAAACGAATGAAAGGATTATAGCGGAGGTTTGTAAAGTGGCGTATGACTATTTCGCGAAAAGTTAAGAGAGGTTAAGAGAGGTTAAGAGAGGGGAAGAATGCCGTTGGCGAATGTGCTTTGCACGAATGCCTGCGGCGAATGTCCGATGGACGAGCAGTTAAGATAAAATAGAAATCAAAAAAGAAAGAAAATGAACATTACCATCATTGGAGCGTCGGCTGGATTAGGGTTAGAAACCGTAAAAAGAGGATTGGGTCGAAATCATTCGATAACGACTCTTTCAAGAACTGGAATAGAAATAGAAGAGAACCGTTCGTTGAATGTAATCATTGGCGATGCAACCAACAAAGCTGATGTACTAAATTCAATTCAAGGCGCAGATGCACTGATTGTAACATTGGGTACAGGGAAGAATATGAAAGCCACTACCCTATTTTCTGATTTCGCAAAATTGATTGTGGAGCTACATTCGGAAAACAAAATAGCTATCCCTATCATTTTTGTCACTGGATTTGGTGCCGGAGAAAGTAAAAATTATGTTTCTTGGCTTGTAAGATTGTTTCTCAAATACATGCTAAAGGACGTTTATGCCGACAAAACAAAAATGGAAGAGATAATTACTCATTCAGATTTGAATTGGACCGTTGTGAGACCTGGAAGGCTATTGGACAAACCGTTGACAGAGAAATACCGCACTGAAAACAAATTATTCAAAGGGATTAACATTGGTGGAATTAATAGAGCTGATGTCGCAGATTTTTTAATCAAGCAAGCTGAAAGACAGACTGAGTTAAAGCAGTATGTTGGGATTTCTGAGAAATAGGACACAATGTCTTTCAGACGAATGTGCTTTGCACGAATGCCTGGGGCGAATGCTTCGCGAGGGCAACTAGCGTTGCGAGGGTCCAATGGACGAGGGCGAAAGCTTCGCGAGGGCAACTAGCGTTGCGAGGGTCCAATGGACGAGGGCGAATTGCTTCGCGAATGCCTGAGCCGATTTTGTAAAAGCTTCTCTCAAGGTATTACACCAAATTCACAATAAGTTGTTAAATTGCATATATTATTCAATAAAAAAATGAGGCGAATTGTCATTTTCAATCTTTTAATTTTTACTTACGCATGTTAACGAAAAGCAATCTTTTGATTCGAATAATATTTGTTATTCTTTTCAAATGCATTGTTGCGTTTTCCTATGGCCAAGCCAATGTTCAACAAATTGGACCCAATTATTTTGTTGCTGGGGTAAACACGGAACAGTTTAATTACGTTGCTGCTAACAGCCGTCAGCGCGCGAACAATTGGTGCTGGGCCGCTTGCATTCAAATGGTTCTGAACTATCACGGTCTTTATATAACGCAAGAAGATATAGTTCGTCAATGTTACGGTGGACTTTATGATGCTCCTGGAGGATATGAGCAGTTTGCAGTAGGACTAAACCGATGGGCTTATAACAACAGGGGATCTATCTCAAAAGTTTCATTTAATTCTTATCCGACAAATTCAAATGAAATTGTAAATTTTCTGAGCAGTAATTGGCCCTTAATTGTTGGGATAAATACAGGAGGCGATGTTGGTCATGCCTATGTATTAACAGCCATTTACTATTCTATTGGAACAGATCAGTATGGAAATGCAGTGGCAATAGCCGATAAAGTGGTTCTAAGAGACCCTTGGCCTGGTTCAGTATCTCGACAAGAATGGCCTTGGCTAACATTTGCAAACAATGTTACCAATGTCTACAAAGTTTGGGTGAGCGACATACAACCAACTTACTACAGTTACGCGCCACTGGTAACATGGGACGATTTATTTCCTCAAACCTCCATCAGTGACCGAGGTTATGCAAAAAACACGCTTTACAGCGGTTTTAGTTTCAACTCTGCAGGGACTTCTTTTCCAATAATGTATGAAAAGGAATTGAGTAAAAACAACAGTATTCGCTACAATATTCAACTGGCGAAGAAAAACAGTTCCGACGGATATGCATATAGCTTTACTAGAAAATATTTCGGCATGGGTGTCGACTATTTGAAGAATTTCCCAAGACCATATCGCTGGAATTGGTTTGCTGGAGGAACGCTGAATTATCGTATTCATTCGCTGACGCAAACGACCTATGATTACAACGGAAGAACCTATCTCGAAAAAACGAAAATGAACCATTTATTTGCTGGAATTCGAGCTGGGGGTGTTCGCTATACAGGAAAGAAATGTTTCATAACATGGGACATGGGTATGGGATATCACACTTACTTCAAACGCATTAAGCTAGATATGAATGTTCTCATTGGATATCGTTTTTAGAATGAATGAACTAAAACTTTGAAATGAAAAATTCCATTAAACCGGTTGTACTTACTCATGTTGTGAAGGTGATTGTCATATTCAACCTTCTATTGATTTGTGGAATTACGCAAGCTCAAAACAAAAAGGAGCAAATCTTGGCGCTTCAGAATAAAATTGACAGCCTGGTTTCAAGTCACGACAAAGAGAACTCGGAACATCGCACCCAAATTATAGAGCTTCAATCTGAAATTGGAAAATTAAAAAATGAAATATCCGCCTTTCAATTGAAAATCAAAACCAGCAAAAGTACCCTTGAAAATTATCAAGTTCAATTGAAACAGAAAACTGATAGCTTGAAAAACATTCAAATTCAATTTGACTCTATTACTAAAAATCTCTTTAGCCAGAACAAGAACTTCAATTACGAAGACAGCACCCTATTGTCTTTTGGTTGTTACTGCCCTCCAGATAGTCCGAGTGGTGGTGGTGCAAGTGAAAATGGATTGCCACTAGGTTGGTCCAATGAAGGTTGCTTCTACTACATTTCATCAAGTTCGAATGGGGCCTGCGGAAATAACTGCCGAAATCCTGATATTTACTGTCTATGTCCGAATGATAAAGCTCCAAAATCAATTTTCAGTCGTGCGGACAGTTCATTGTGGTTTGGGACGGAATATAATCTTGAAATGATTAATACTGTAGCGAATAAATTAATAATCAAAAAACAATTGCTAAGCAATAATCGGACTGGACTCATTGAAGACAATCACTTCCCCGGCAGTTTTAAATTCTCGGAAATTATTGAAGAGAAGGGCAAGAACGGAAAAAAGAAATACTACCTTCTAAAGACCAATGGCAACAAGCAACTCATTAAAGAATTCAATCCAAGAACTGAGGTTATTGATGACTTGCCATTTATTTATGGTGATGGTGAATATACTGGTTACATTAAATCTCCTTGGAACGACACATACATATTAATCTTCTCTTATATTAACTACTACACAGGTTTCGAGCGTGAGAATGAATGTGAACTAGATCTGATTTTTTTAAAATAGAGGCAATGTTCAATAAAGTTTTTGTAGATTGTCTTGACCAACAAAGTAAATAAGCATTTAACTTAAACCAACAAAATACAAATCCATGAAACACTTCATTATCACTTCCCTTCTTTTTTGCTCTGCTCTTTTCGCTTCAGCGCAAAGTTTAAATGGAACTTATATCAATGCTAAAAAACAAACCTTGACCATCACTAATCACAAGCCAAATGCAAGTTTTGACTACTCTTACACTTCCGGAGTGAATGATGAGTGGGGCTGTTTGTTTAATGAAAAAGGTACCGCAAACTTCAAAAGTGCAAAAGAGTATATTACCGGTGACAGCGAATACCCTGAAATTGTTTTTCAAGTATCTGAAAACGAGGTATCCGTTGTTGCAGTTTATCTTATGGAATTTGAATGCGGGAAATTCGGGGACTCTCAGACTGATACGTACACGAATTACAAAAAGACGAAATAAGGCTAAAGTAAGTTATCACTATACTTTCCCAATAATAGTGTACCACCAAAATAATCGCAGATGAGAAAGAAACTCAGTTTACTTTTATTCACAATACTTTTGACTCCCTGTCTGGTATGGCTTCGCGCTCAATCGCCCGAATTAACGGAAGCATTGAACTACTTGAACAGTGTGCGTGCAAATCCGGGGAAATTTTCCAATGAAATTGGGGTAAATCTAAGTGATATCAAACCCATGCACGCATTGAAATGGAATTCCTCTCTGGCAGCAGCGGCGTCATTTAAAGCACAGGACATGGCCAATCGCAACTACTTCGGACATGTGAATCCGGAAGGATACGGAATGAACTTTTACATCAATAAATATGGCTATTCGCTGGTTCCTTCCTGGTTCGAAGAAAAATCCAATAACTTTTTTGAGTCAATTTCCGCAGGAGCTGAATCACCTATAGAAGCAATCATTAACCTAATTGACGACGGAGGTGAAACTGTCCACCTAAACGCTGGGCATAGAGTTCATTTGTTAGGAATAAAAGATTTCTATCAACCCTGTTACGATATCGGGATAGGATGGGCTTACAATGCAAATTCCACCTATAAATATTATTGCTGCGTTCTTATCGCTAAGCATGATTGGTAGTTTTATCTGACTGAGAATTATAAAAAGAGAAAAATAAGACTGTTGCTCAACAGCATTTAAGAAAAAAAGAAATGGTTGTCTATTTACCTAAATTAGTTGTTTAAATAATTACCATGTCATCAAGAAATATAAATTTCCGAACTCGTATTTATATTTTTTTTCAACGTCCGTATTTATTTATCATTGGATTGTTTCTGTTGCTTTTTGGAATTACGCTAATCGCACTAATTTGCGCGTCATTAAAACCTGAATGGGGTGAATACTCCAACGAAGAATATCTGAATATTGTAGAACACGGCGACACGTTAATTGGTCAAGTCTATAATACCGAGATCGACTACACTACTCAAATCAACGGTGAAAATCCGGCTATCATTTATTACAATTACTTAGACAAGGACATTATTTATTCCGATCACTTTCAAACTTTGGATAATGGGAGTGTTGGTTTGTTAGATGAATCCGATCAAGTCATTGTCTATAAATACAATGGCAAAACCGTTTTAGGGGAATTCAAGCCGTTTCAATTTCCGCGATGGATTATTGCCATTCTACCAGGACTGTTAGGAGTAATTGGAATGGTCATAGTTGTGATTGTAATGATAAAATCATTTATTGAAATTAGATTCCTTCGAACAGCAACTTGGAAAAACGCCATACTAAAGCACGTGTTTCCGCAAGATGGACGTCGATTCTTTTCTGCTGCACCTGGATTAATGCTTCATTATGAATTTCAATCTAAATCAGGCCAAACGATTCATGGTTATTCTTTCACGTATGATTTGTGGGAGTATACTGCGATGACTAAAGGAGATCAAATCGATATACTTGTTTCGAAAAAATCTGAATCGAAAACTCAAGCAATTAGCACTGTATTCGCCTCACAAAATGGATGGGTTCAATTGTAACGAATTACTTCGAGCAAGAATTATAGCGCCATTGATTCGAAGAATTGATCACGCAGTGATTGATCTGAAAGATTGATTCGAAGAATTGATCACGCAGTGATTGATCTGAAAGATTGATTCGAAGAATTGATCACGCAGTGATTGATCTGAAAGATTGATTCGAAGAATTGATCAC
>CANIBZ010000068.1 GCA_947466425.1 Flavobacteriales bacterium | reverse complement strand
TTGGCTTTTGCATCATAGAATTTGTAAACTTGAATTCCGTGCTGCTCAAATACTCCTGCAATTGTGTTCATATCATTTATTGCCGATGAGGTCCCATCTTCCTGATGCCCAACTATGAGTATAGCTTTTAGCGAGGGGTAGGTTTGTTGCCCAAAGGTTCTTCCCGACAGCAAGAAAAGAAGTATTCCTGACAGGATAATAGATCGAACGATGTGATTGATTTGCTTCATAATCGGCTTCTTTTTTCTTTTAATTTCTTCTCGAAAATAGAGAATTCAGTTTAGATAAAACAGAGAAACATATTTAATATTTGATACTAAGGTTGATAATTAGAATTTCGATTGTACGCCATTAGTTGAATTCGAAGAAAAATGTTGTTGAAACTCAACTATATTCGTGTCCAATTAATCTACAATAAAATGAAAAAAGTTTATTTGCTGTTGTTGCTTGTCACTTTTGTTCAATTGGGTTTTGCTCAAACGGAAGAATCTTTTATCAACGAAGGAGTTTCAAAAATGGAGTCTAAATCTTATGAAGCTGCTGTGGAGAGTTTTTCGAAGGCCATTGAAAAGAATCCAAAATCAGAAATAGCCTACTACAAGCGTGGAAATGCCAAATTAAATTTAAATGATAATTTAGGAGCCATTCAAGATTTTACAAGTGTAGTTAATTTAAACCCATCAAATTACAAGGCATTTTACAACAGAGGTATAGCTTACTTTAATTTACTCGATTATAAAAAAGCAGAGGAAGATTATACTTCTAGTATTAAGATAAATGCGAATGAAGTTAGTCCTCTTGTTAATCGAGGTATAGCTCGCATGAATCAAGGCGAATTGAAAGGAGCTCTAAAAGATTTTAACAATGCCTTGGAATTAGATAACAAACATGTCCTTGCATACACCGTAAGAGCAGAAGCTAAATTAAAATCTGACGACTTTAAAGGAGCAATTTCGGATTGTGATAGAGCCTTGAAGTTTGGTGGTGAATATGGGTTAGCCTATTTAGTTCGCGGTAGTTCAAAGATAGCTATCAATAAATATGCTTCGGGTTGTGATGATCTCGAGAAAGCGATTCGCTTGGAAATTAAAGGAGCCCAAGAGGCATACGACGAATTTTGCAAGTAATTAGTCTAAAGCGAGATTAACGAAATAAAGTAACCTGACCCATTCGTTTCTTTTCAATGAGACCTTTGAAGGCGAGGAAATCTGAGCTTTCAGGCATTAATTCGCTTGACTTTCAGACTCCCAATTGCAAAGGAGAACGTATGTTCCCAAATTAGGTTTAGCGCTAAATCCATTTTTCGCACCTGAACCTAATATTTTGTAAAAGGCTAGTCCATCTATATTCTTTAGCTGATCATGCCCAAGTCGCATTTGTTTAAACGCCCACCATTTGTTTGCAGATGTTTCTACTTTGAAAAAAGTGCTTGTCGTTACTTGACTCATGCTATTCTAAAGAAGTTTGAAATACAACCTCCTTCATTGAAAAATGTTCAAAGCATTCTCTTCCCAAAAGTAAAACCGGTCTATATCTTTGCTGCATGAATTTTATTCTAGCACTCAAAGAAAAAAATGAAACGTTGTATGCCTTCGGCCTAATCTGTTTGATCGCTTCATTGGTTTTTCTCACACTCACCAAATTCTCGAGCACACAAGTCTACAATGTGAGTGCGTGGTACAAGCCTTTCAAATTTGCTTTCTCGACATTTCTCTTTGCCTGGGCAATGGTATGGTATTGCTCGTATTTGTCCGATTTCAACATAACACGTTTCAATTGGGCCATCATCTTACTGCTCGGATTCGAAATCATTTACATTGCTATTCAAGCGGGAAGGGGGCAGCTTTCACATTACAATACAACTACTCCTTTATACAATATCTTATATTCTTGCATGGCCTTGGCAGCAACGCTTGTAACCATCTACACGGCCTACGTAGGCATTCTCTTTTTCACGAACGATTTTCCTGAATTGCCCAACTATTATTTGTGGGCCATTCGTTTGGGGATTTTCATTTTCGTGATTTTTTCGTTTGAAGGATTTGTCATGGGGTCTCGTTTAACCCACACCATTGGTGGGCCAGACGGTGAAGCCGGAATTCCACTTTTGAATTGGAGTACGAAATACGGTGATCCACGCATAGCCCATTTCATTGGAATGCATGCTTTACAGGTGATTCCGATTGTTTCATTTTATTTATTGAAAAACACTAAGGCAACGGTTATTCTCGCGTTGCTTTATTTCGCTTTGGCTGTGTTTACCTTGGTGCAGGCGCTGCAAGGGAAGTCGATGTTTGGGAAGTAACGCTGCGCGATGACACAACACGTTGTGATGACCTTCTGCGAAGGATGACAGCTTCGCTGATGACACCTTGAACGGTGATAGAAAATTCTAAGAAACATTTCTATTCAGAACACTAATCAATAATTTTCTTACAGTCTCCATTTCTTCTGCTTTGCTCGAGGCCACAAATAGAGTTAGACTTGCAAGAGCTTCGTTGCTTATAATCGTTTGTCCATCGGAGTTGTAGAGCATACTGTTTCTTTCCAGAAATAAAAGAAAGCATGCCGCTGCGATGCGTTTGTTCCCGTCGACAAAGGCGTGATTTTTCACAACGAGATATAACAACATAGCTGCTTTTTCTTCCAAAGTAGGATAGACATCTTGTTCGCCAAATCCTTGCTTAATCGTATTTACTGCACTGTCGAAACCGCCGTCTTTTTCCTTCCCAAAAACATCTGAATTGAATTCTGAACGCATGAGTTCAACCAACTCCATGTATTCTTCCATGGTTGGATAGCTTGCGTTTTTTGAATGAATTCCCTTTGCATCGAGTGCTTCATGGTCATAATCGTCTAAGAGCTGGAGTCCAATACTAAACTGATTCAACCAAGCATAATCTTCTGCAGTTGCTTTTTCTTCAATAGCTCTGCTTAGAATACGAATGCCGTCGTGAAGTACTTGTATTTCCTTGTTTTTTTGCTCCAATCTTTTCTCATTGATTGCTACACCTTCAATTAAATAATCTTTCAACCGTTTAGTAGCCCATTGACGGAATTCAATACCTCTTCGACTATTAACTCTGTAACCTACTGAAATTATTACATCCAAATTAAAGTAGTCGATATCCCTTGAAACCTGCCTTTTTCCTTCCTGTTGAACTGTTCGGATTTTACGAACAGTTGCTTCGGCAGAAAGCTCTTCTGAAAGGAAAATTCTCTTAATATGTTCGCTAATATTCGCTTTACTGGAATCAAATAATTGAATGATTTGACTTTGATTTAACCAAACAGTGTCGCCGTCGAATTGAACTTCGATGTGAGTTAAACCTTCTGTTGACGCATAAATTTCTATCTTGTTCTCCATAATATTGATTCCTTTAAAGTGATTTTCTAATTGTGCGAATAGCTTGATCAAGCCTTTCAAAAATACCAATCGAAACACACAATTCCGAATTAAGATTTCAACAGAATTGGTATTGATTATCAGTGTTTAAGATCCGTCTAGCGGAAGTGTGATTGCTCTTAAATGGGCATTAATCATTTTGAAAAGGTGTGATCGAACTTTTGCTTTCAATACTTGTTCATTTATAAAGATTGAACAGCTGTGCATGCGATAAATGTAGTCTGGTTAAAACGCGATTTGAGGTTCGTAGATCACGAGCCTATCTTTCATGCGCAAGGGGCCGAATTGCCATTTGTTCTGCTCTACATTTTCGAGCCTTCGGTTATGAGTCATCATGATTCAGATGTGCGTCATTGGCGATTCGTTCACGAGTCGTTGCAGGATCTGAATAAGCAGCTGGCTCCCTTCAACAAACACATTGAGATCTTTCACGATGAAGCCATGAATGTGTTCGAGGAACTTGCTTTGAACTTCAACATACAAACTGTTTTTTCTTCCCAAGAATCGGGAAACCTGCTAACGTACGAGCGCGACATTAGCATTTCGGAATTCCTTCATTCCAAAAATATTCAATGGAACGAATTTCAAACCAACGGCGTTGTAAGAAGACTGAAGTCTCGTCCGCAATGGCCGAAGATGTGGGAAGAAACCATGCGAACGCCTTCCTTCAATATTCAGTTAGATTCACTTCAAGTTTTTAATTTCAATCAGGAAATTAATTTTTATTCAAATCGAAATTCACTTCCAACAGAAATTACAGAACGCAATCCAAATTTTCAACCCGGTGGAGAATCATGGGCGTGGAAATACCTCAAGAATTTCATTGCTGAACGAAGTGTCAACTACAGCAAACACATCAGTAGCCCTTCGCTCAGTCGGAAAGGCTGCAGTCGTCTTTCGCCTTACTTGGCCTATGGCAACATAAGCATGCGAGCGGTTTACCAGTATACCGTTCAACATTATCAGACTTCAACGAACAAGCGAGCGCTTTCGAATTTCATTTCTCGCTTGCATTGGCATTGCCACTTCATTCAAAAATTTGAAACGGAATGTCGGTATGAAATAGAGAACATCAATCGAGCCTACAACGTCTTGGTTAAGCCGAAGAATGAAGTGTACATTAAGGCTTGGCAGGATGGAATGACGGGTGTTCCGCTCGTAGATGCGTGTATGCGTTGTTTGAAGGAAACGGGCTACATTAATTTCCGCATGCGAGCGATGGTGGTGTCGTTTTTCGTTTTCAATTTGTGGCAAGATTGGCGCGAGCTTCATTTTTTAGCGCGCATGTTTCTCGATTACGAACCTGGAATTCACTATCCGCAAATTCAAATGCAAAGCGGAACCACAGGCATCAATACCATTCGCATTTACAATCCGAACATGAACTCAGAGAAGCACGATGCCAATGGCGACTTCATTAAACAATGGATTCCTGAATTGCGTAACATTCCAGAAGCCTTTATTCACGAGCCTCACAAGCTTTCGATGATTGAACAAGAAATGTATGCATGTGTCATTGGAAGGGACTATCCAGCACCGATTGTCGATGTGGAAGAGACAAGGAAAAACGCAAGTGAAATCGTATGGGGCTTCAGAAAGAAAGATGAAGTGAAGGTTGAAGGTAAACGTATTTTGAAGGCGCATGTGAGTCGGAGCAATTCGAAAAAGAAATAGAATTATATTAAACCTATTTTGTTAGGAATGTATGCGGGCTGAAGATATTTCACTCGAAATATCAACCAATCTTTGCCGAATGAAGTTTCATTCAATTCTACTTGTGATGCTAGTTGTGCAATCCTGCTCAAGTGCGAGCACGAATAAACAGAATAATTCGGTTAGCCAAACGATTCAATCACCGGAAAAAGACGTGAAAAAAGATTCACTTCCGCCAGAGAAATTGCTGCCTGTTAGGCCTGAGTTAGTAGACGTTCAAATCGTAAGTTCTGCAATTAAAGTTGATCTCAAATACACGTATTCAGATAATTTTATTGGTGATACGCTATACTTTTTAATCAAGAAGGCCTATCTGCAAAAAGATGTTGCGCAGAAATTGGCAGAAGCACAGCGTTTATTAACCGCAATGAATCCAGACCTGCATTTATTGGTCTACGATGCCATTCGCCCAAGAGAAGTGCAAACCCGCATGTGGGTGGCCTTGGATTCGATACCCGTTTCTCAACGGGTAAATTTCGTCTCCAATCCGAAAAACGGAAGTATACACAACTATGGAGCGGCAGTAGATTTAACCATTTGCGATGGCAACGGCAAGCCGCTCGATATGGGTGCTGGATTCGATGACATTCGGAAAATTGCATACCCATCTATGGAGAAACGATTTTTGCATTCAGGCGAGTTAACGCAATTGCACGTCGATAACAGAAATATCCTTCGCGGCGTCATGCGCAAGGCAGGATTTTCGAGTATCCCAACCGAGTGGTGGCACTTCAATTCATGTTCAAGACAAACAGCCAAGTCGAAGTATAAAATAATGGAGACTGAGGCTGATATTTTTTCAGTGAATTAAGAACCCTCCTAATCTTTATTCGTATTTTTATTGAATAAATATATTAACATGAAATTTTTTCTATTTCTTTTATTCCTCGTTCCAATTTCAATTTTTGCTCAGACTGAATTGATCATTCAAGGAGATGTGGTGAACATTCGCAAAGCACCTAACGTGCAAGGTGAAGTTGTTTCCAAAGCGAAAAGGTTCGATCGTCTAACCGTTTTGCAAAAGGCCTCACAAGATTTTATTGGCGGCGTAACAGACTATTGGTATCGCGTTCAAACTTCTACAGGAAAGGTAGGTTATGTGTTTGGGAATTTCACTTCTTTGAAATTAGAGGGACAACGAACAGAGGATATTTATTTATCTGAAATCTCCATGGGCGATTGCTTTCATATCATTTTCGGAAATCATGATTTTGGTTTTGGATATAACAACTACGGGGCGTATTCAGATTTCATTGACGAGTTCGATTCAGGAATTCCGAAATATGTTGGGAAGAAATTTAGAGTGACTTACAATGAATTGTTTTCAATGTGTAGCGAAGCGTGTAATCCTGAATTACCGGAAAAGTTGATAAAAACCGAAACAATTGTGAACTTAATTCTCTTGAATTAATTCCTTCTAAATTCGAATGAAAGATTTATCCTGGCTTTCTCGAACGAGCTTGCTTATAGGCGATGAAAGGCTCAAAAGTCTTACTGAAAAACATGTGATGATTGTTGGAATGGGCGGCGTAGGATCCTTCGCAGCGGAATTCATTGCGCGCTCGGGTATTGGTAAAATGACAATCATTGACGGAGATATTGTAGATCCTACAAATAGAAATCGTCAACTTCCTGCTTTAGCTACGAATCATGGTGAATCGAAAGTAGAGATCATGGCTGAACGCATTCGTGCAATTAATCCGGAAATAGAATTGAAGGTGGTCAAGGAATTTGTTAATCCGACTATGGTTGAAGAGCAATTGAAGAATCGCCCAGATTATATCATTGATGCAATCGACAGCATCACTCCCAAACTGACGTTTATTCGCTTGGCTTTCGAGAGTAAAATTCCTTTGGTAAGCAGCATGGG
>CANIBZ010000067.1 GCA_947466425.1 Flavobacteriales bacterium | reverse complement strand
GATGAGCAGAGTAGGGAACTATTTGTGAATGAAGTTAGTCGTTTGGGAAAAAGTGTTCTTGAAATTTCAGTGGCGCAAATGAATGCCTTTGCGGGAAATATGCTCTTGCTTAGAGATGGGCGAAATAACAATAAATTGGTGCTTTCTGAAACGGCCTATCAGAGTTTAACGATTGCTCAAATTGATTTTCTGAAACAGCGTGTAGGGTTCATTCGTTTCAATATTCCTGTTATTGAAACCATTGGCGGCGGAAGCGCGCGTTGCATGTTGGCGGAAGTTTTTTTGTAGAATAGATATAGGTTAGTTTTGTTGAATGAAAGTATCTCGGGCAGTTTTCTTTTTTCTTCTGACTTCTTTTATCGCTTTTGCATCTTGCAACAAAGATTGTCCAACAGATCCGGTAATTGAGAATCCAACGGTGATTTCTAACTACCAACAATACAGCGTTCCTTTCGATAGCGTTCCGGAAACTAAAAATATTATCATGTACGAAGTGAATCTTCGTGCATTCAGTTCAAGTGGAGATCTTCAAGGGATAATCAATAGACTCGATCAGTTGAAAGCGCTCAATGTGAATGTTATTTGGCTCATGCCTATTTATCCAATTGGACAAATCAACTCTGTGAATTCTCCATACTGCGTGAAGAACTATTACGAAGTCGGAAGTGAATTCGGAACACTTGCAGATTTGCGCACGCTCACTACCGAAGCACACAACCGCAATATGTCTGTTGTTCTCGATTGGGTAGCCAATCACACTGCTTGGGACAATCCTTGGATTACCCAACATCCGGAATGGTATTCACAAGATGGAAATGGTAACATTATCATTCCTCCAGGAACGAATTGGAACGATGTCGCTGATTTGAATTTCAGTAACGCTACCATGCGCGTGAACATGATTGACGCCATGAAGTATTGGACCTTGGAAGCGAACATCGACGGATTTCGTTGCGACTATGCAGACGGTGTTCCGTATGACTTTTGGAAGCAGGCCATCGATTCACTCAATACGATTCCAAATAGAAATTTAATTTTTCTTGCTGAAGGAACACGTGCCGATCATTACGATGCTGGCTTTGAAATGACTTATGCTTGGGATTTTTATACTTCCATAAAAAATGTATTTGCGGGAAGTGCACCTTCAACCATATACACGACGAATACTTCAGAGTATGCCGGTGTTCCTGCAGGAAAACGTAAACTTCGTTTTACCACGAACCACGATCAGAGCGCTTGGGAAGCAACGCCCATGACACTGTTCAATGGGAAAGCAGGTGCCACTTGCGCTTCAGTAATTACGACTTATTACAACGGTGTCCCATTAATCTACACTGGACAAGAAGTTGGAAGAGTGAGCACTGTTCCGTTCTTTTCGAATTCTTCGATAAACTGGACTGTGAATTTAGACATGCAACAGAACTATCGCGACATGCTTTCGTTCTATTCGCAGTCTGCTGTGGCGCGTTATGGAACTCCAATGCCTTATGCCGATGCAAATGTGGTGTGTTTTAAAAAGGTGCTGAATGCAGATCAAGTTTTAGTCATTGCCAATGTTAGAAATACCACAACGAATTACTCCATTCCAACAGCCTTGCTGAATTCAACATGGACCAATGCAATTACTGGAGCGCCAGTAACTATCGGAAGTTCACTTTCGCTTTCGGCTTATCAGTATTTAATTTTGAAGAATTAGAAATTATTCAAGTTCCCCAAACTCGCCTCGTTCAAACTGATGGAAAGCATCCATGAGCTCTTGCTTGGTATTCATTACGAAGGGACCGTATGCTGCGATTGGTTCTAGAATTGGTTCTCCGGAAAGAATGAGTATGGTAGCGTCTTCGGTGCATGAGAGGGTGAATGATTCTCCATCATTACTGAATAGTCCGAATTCGCTGGTCGCTAGATTTTGTTCTTCATTCACGGTAATGCTTCCGGCAATTACGAGAACTCCTGTGTTGTTTCTTTCGTTGAAAGAAAAAGTAGCCGTTCCTCCAGCGTTCAATTTTACATTGAAAGCATGAACTTCTGTGAAGGTGGAAGCGGCGCCTTTCGTTCCGTCATAATTTCCTGCAATGACTTCAACAATTCCAGAATCATTTGGCAATTGTACTTTCGGGATATTAGAATTTAAAATTTCTTGATACTTTGGTTTAGAAAGCTTATCGGCTGCAGGAAGATTCACCCACAATTGAACCATAGAAAAAATGCCACCGGCTTTCGAAAATTCCTTTTCATGATATTCTTTGTGCAGAACACCTGAAGCCGCGGTCATCCACTGTACATCTCCTTCGCCAATGATTCCGCTATTCCCCGCACTGTCGTGATGCGCAACTCTTCCTTTGTAAGCAATGGTTACCGTTTCAAAACCTTTATGCGGATGAACACCCACACCCTTCTGAACTTCAGTGGGAGGGAAGTAATGCGGGGCAGCGTAATCCAACATAATAAACGGGTTCATTCTTTCCATACTCAAATAGTAATCTGGAATGAAGTGATGAACTTTGAATCCATCTCCAACAAAATTGGTTGGCGGCGGCGGTATAATGGATTGAAGTGTTCTTTTCATGTTAGTTGAATTCATTCTTCAAAATTAGTTCAAGTAACTGTTTGAATTTAGGTAATTCCGTAGTTATAGTATTCCAGATGATCTTAATATCAATTTTGTGATAGGTATGATTAGCGTAATTCCGCATGGAACGCACAAGGTAGTATGGGTAAGGATATTTGTCTTTGATATTTCCAGGCAGGAAATTAACGGCTTCACCAATAATAGAAAACGAATACAGACAAGCGTATTGAATCTGTGCATTCGTCTCGAAATCTTCGTATGATCTATCGAATGTAAATTCTTCAATTTTTTGAATGGCCTCGAGCATGTGAACAACCCGATCTCTAATTTCGACACTCATAGATTTTAATCAGCGTTGGTTCTACCAATTCATTCAAGTTCCCTTTGAGACCTTTATAAAACCCGATGTCTACGGTAATTCCAATTTTTAATTCTATTTGGTGTTTGAGTTCAAGTAGATCGAAATAGGAGAACTTATTTTTGTTTTTCAGTTCAATTAGAATGTCCATATCGCTGGTTTCTGTTTGCTTTCCTTTTGCATAGGAGCCGAAGACAAATGCCGTTTTTATTTCATCGACTTGGGCAATGCATGATTTAATTTTAGGTTTTAAATCGTTTAAAGAAGCGAGTTTAGATTTCTTGCTTAGAACATATTCCACCTGCCTTTCAGCAAGGACAAGAGCTTCTTTAGCGGAGGGTTCATCTTTTACAAAAGAGTAGATCCGGTCAGAGAGCCAAAGTGTATTCAGTTCTTCCATTTCAACTTTGTAAAATTTAGAAAGGTTTTCGATGGTGCTTTTTGGAATTGCACGCTGCCCACGTTCCATCTTGCTGAGCAATCCAGAATCGCAGCCAATTGATTTACTTGCGTCGGCCAATGTTATGCCTTTGCTTTCGCGAAGTGTTTTTATTCTTCTTCCTAATTGTGACATAAAAATACAATATTGACAAATATAGTCAAAATATGAATATGTATATTTGAAAAATGAACAAAGACGAAATGCACTGCTTGGGGAAGATTACCAAGCTTCATGGATACAAAGGCGAGTTGACAGTTTTTCTTGACACCGCGAAGGTGGCAGATTATAAAGAGTTACAGTTTTTATTTTTGGAAATCAAAGGAAGTCTTGTTCCTTACAAGATTGAATTATTCGAGCCGAAAACGAATGATTCGGTAAAGGTTAGATTGGCTGGAGTAAACGACGAAGCCACAGCGAAATCGTTGTTGAAGTCTATGGTGTATGTGCGTTTAACGGAACTCTCTGTGAAAGACGAAGACCGCAGAGACATGGTGAACTGGGTCGGATACGAGGTCTTCGATCAAACTCACGGAAACATTGGGGTGGTGGAAGAGGTGGTGGAAAATAGAAAAAATCCACAATTGGAAATTCGTCACAATACAGGCAAACTCATTCTTCTTCCCCTTCAACCCGAATTCGTCTTGGAAATAGATGATAAGAGCAAAACAATTTCTACAGCAGCGCCGGAAGGCCTGATAGAGTTATACTTAGAGTAATTAATCAACATTTCAAACCTTTAATGGTTGAGAAAGGGGAGGGATTCGTGGAATCTCACCCCTTTTTTTCTTATTACCTTTGCCAAACGATTCAATGATAGTCGAACCAAAAATTTATTCATGACAAACATCGGCACACGTCCCGAAGGCGCAACATTGGCCTACCTCGGTCTTAAACATGTTTCCACTGCATATTGGAACATGACACCTGCAGAATTGGTTGAAGAGACCATTTTACTTTCTCAGGGAACACTCACGAATACTGGCGCTCTGGCCATTGACACCGGAGAATTCACCGGAAGATCTCCAAAAGATAAGTTTATTGTAAAAGATGCTTCAACCGAAAATAGCGTTTGGTGGAGCCAGTTCAACATTCCATTCGATTCAGATAAATTCACACGCTTGTATGAGCGCATGTGTGCTTACCTGAATGGAAGAGAAGTATATGTTCGTGACGCTTATGTTTGCGCGGATCCACGCTACCGCATGAATGTGCGCGTAGTAACAGAATTCCCATGGAGCAACATGTTTGCAAGCAACATGTTCTTGCGTCCAACTGCTGAAGAATTAACAACCATGATCCCAGAGTGGCATGTCATCTGCGCGCCAGAGTTCATGGCCGATCCAGAGATCGACGGCACTCGTCAGCACAATTTCGCAATCATCGACTTCACCAAGAAGATGGCTATTATTGGCGGAACCGGCTATACAGGAGAGATTAAAAAAGGAATTTTCACGGTGTTGAATTACGTTCTTCCACACGAGAAGAATGTCTTGTCAATGCACTGTTCAGCAAACGTAGGAAAAGAAGGAGACACGGCAGTGTTCTTCGGACTTTCTGGAACGGGTAAGACAACATTGTCTTCCGATCCGAACAGAAGATTGATTGGAGATGACGAGCACGGATGGACCGACACGACAGTCTTTAATTTTGAAGGTGGCTGTTACGCGAAGACGATTGACTTGTCTCGCGAAAAGGAACCTCAGATTTACGACGCGATTAAGTTCGGTGCGTTGTTAGAGAATATCGGTTTTGAAGACGACGGAGTGACTCCAGATTACGCTGATAGCGCGAAGACAGAGAACACCCGCGTGAGCTACCCATTGGAGCACATCGATAATACGATGAATCCAAGTGTTGGTGGTATTCCGAAGAACATTTTCTTCTTGACTTGTGATGCATTCGGTGTGTTGCCTCCAATTAGCAAGCTAACGAAAGAGCAAGCCATGTATCAGTTCATTAGCGGATACACTGCGAAGGTTGCTGGAACAGAAGCTGGAATTACCGAGCCAACCACGACATTCAGTGCTTGCTTTGGTGCGCCTTTCTTGCCTTTGCATCCAACTGCTTACGCAGAGATGTTAGGGAAGAAGATTGACGAGAGCGGTGCTCAAGTTTGGTTAATCAACACCGGTTGGTCCGGAGGTTCTTACGGAGTAGGAAGTCGCATGAAGTTGAGTTTCACTCGCGCAATGATTACTGCCGCGCTGGAAGGAAAGTTGAACGATGTTGAATTCTCTACGCATGAAGTATTCGGATTGGCCATGCCAACGGCTTGTCCAGAAGTTCCTTCTGACATGTTGAATCCACGTAACACATGGTCAGACAAACACGCATACGACGCGAAAGCAAATGAGTTGGCTGAGAAGTTTGTCACCAACTTCGAGAAGTTCAAGGACTACGCAAGTGAAGCCTTGCTTTCGGCATCTCCGAAGGTGAAAGCAAAAGCGTAATAATTTATTTTGAAATGAAACAGGCCTGTTGCATTGGATTAATTCTTCTGCTACAGGCCTGTTCTTCTTCAGAGCCGGAACATTCTGTTTCGGTGTCGAAGCCGAATGAGCGTTTGGTTTATTCGAAGAAGGAAGAAAATATTTTTACTTTTTTAAGTTCTGAATACGAGACCACCGTTTGGGCTAGTTTGCTAGAATTAAGCACTTGGGCAGATTCAATAGAGAAAAACGAGTACACGTTGCTAGTCCCGTCAGACGCTGTTTTGCGTAACAAAGGGTTAGATAAATATCAGGCACTAGTTCCTGCGGCGAATAGATCGGAATTGAACAAAGAAATTGGTCATCATCTCATTCCAGGACGTATTTCCTTTGCGAATCTTCCTGACACAGTTTTGAAAAATGTGAATGACGAAAGTTTAATCTACATTTCTTCCACCAAGAGTCTTTCTGAATTTGAGATTACTGCGGTGGAGCGGGAGCTTAGGCTGGGGAGGGTTGTGCGCGTTAGAATTAACTAATCACTTCGTGATCAATTCTTCGAATCAATCGCTTTGCGATCAATCGTTCCGATTAATCCGTAGGATTGATCACCGAAGGTGATTGATTGCGCAGCAATTGATCACGCCGTGATTTATTTCTATTTCATAATTCCTACTGCGTAATTGGAACTGCGTTTTCCTTCACCAAAGGTTTGATCACGCAGTGATTGATCTGTAAGACTTCACCGAAGGTTTGATGGCTTCGCGATTGATCTTAAAGATTGATTCGAAGAATTGATCACGCAGTGATTGATAGCTCGATATCTTTTACTTGTTTTAAATTAGATAGAGTTGGAGTCAATTTTTTCATTAAATTTAAACACTAATTAAACTAGAATACAGTGAAAATCAACAAAACAATTTACGCGGCCTTAGCAGTATTATTTACATGTTTGGGCATAAACGCTCGTGCTCAGAATAGTTTGTTTACTATTGAACACGAAAAAGTACATGTACTTTATACATACATTGACAATCCAATAAAAGTAACGGGCACAGCGAAATTCGATAGCTTGGCTATAGAAGGAGGCGGTAAGAGCAGTGTGACAAAGGGAGAAGGCGCTAGCAGTTACATAGTTCGCGTCAGCGCACTAGGCATGGCGAAATTAAATGTTTATTCTAAAGGTAAAGTAGTGGATAGCCGTGAGTACAGGGTTAAAGTACTACCCAGTCCTCGCACTATCATTGGCAATCATTTAGATGGTGACTCTCTTACTAAACAGGAAATTTCTGAATTAATATCTATAGAGTGTG
>CANIBZ010000066.1 GCA_947466425.1 Flavobacteriales bacterium | reverse complement strand
GTGTCGGCAAGCCTATATAAATCAACTCCCTGTTGCTCTTGCAATGTCTCAGGTAGGCGTGAAGGCCGCTTAGGCTTTGTCACTCCTTTTGCGGGATTGAATTCGAGCTCCTTTCGCTTGAGTAAAAATCGAAACCAGGCATTGAGTGCAGACAATTTCCGGTGAATACTTCGTTCAGAAATTTCCTGAATCATGAGTTCGCTGATCCAACTTCGGATATGTGTGCTGTTAATGGATAGCTCACTGGCTATTTCGAATTGAACGCGCATGAATTCTTCAAACTGACCAATATCGCTGCGATAAGCGGAAACTGTATGAGCAGAAGATCGCTTTTCGCTGGTTAAGTATTCAAAGAATGGAGTGGTGTTCACTTGGTGAAAATAAAAAAGGTCTCGGGATAACCCAAGACCTTTCGTAAATATTGTTCAATTCAATTAAGAATTCTCTTCACGCTTCATTGCAGCAATGTAAACAGCATGTTTGATTTCGTCACGACGACGAACACTTGGCTTAGTGAATTGTTGACGAGCACGCAATTCTTTGACAACACCGGTTCTTTCAAACTTCTTTTTGAACTTCTTAAGTGCCTTGTCGATGCTTTCGCCTTCTTTTACTGGAATAATTAACATGTCTTTTCTGTTTCTTTAATTGGGCGACAAAAGTAATGAACTTTTTCGATTCTCCAAATCTTATTTAAGAATTTCTCTAGAAATAACTAATTTTTGAATTTCTGAGGTTCCTTCACCAATGGTACAAAGCTTCGAATCGCGGTAAAACTTCTCAACAGGAAAGTCTTTGGTGTAGCCATATCCGCCAAAAATTTGAACAGCTTCTGTTGCTACGCGCACAGCCACTTCAGAGGCGTAATACTTGGCCATTGCAGATTCCTTGGTGAGTTTCTTTTTACTGTTTTTAAGGTGAGCAGCCTGCAGAAGAAGTAATTCTGCAGCTTCAATGTCAGTGCTCATATCGGCGATTTTAAATGCAATAGCTTGAAATTGAGAAATTGGTTTTCCAAATTGTTCTCTTTCTTTCGAGTATTTCACAGCCGCTTCATACGCGCCCTTTGCAATTCCTAATGAAAGCGCTCCAATGCTAATTCTTCCTCCGTCTAAAATTTTCATTGCTTGTTTGAACCCGTCTCCGAGCTTCCCCAATATCTGACTTTCGTGAATACGACAGTCTTCAAAAATAAGTTCAGCCGTTTCAGAGGCACGCATACCTAATTTGTTTTCCTTTTTTCCTCCGCTAAATCCTGCCGTGTTTCTTTCAACAATAAAGGCCGTAATTCCATGTGAATCCAACAAATCACCTGTGCGAACAAGCACAACAGCAACGTCACCGCTAATTCCGTGAGTAATCCAGTTCTTCGTTCCGTTAATAACCCAATACTCGCCGTCCTTAACTGCAGTGCACTTCATGCGCATAGCATCTGAACCCGTATTCGCTTCGGTTAACCCCCAAGCGCCAACCCATTCGCCTGAGGCCAATTTCGGAAGGTATTTTTGTTTCTGTTCTTCGTTTCCGAATTCCAAAATGTGATTTGTGCATAATGAATTGTGCGCGGCAACACTCAAGCCAATGGATCCGCACACTTTAGATATTTCAACAATACAAGAAATGTATTCATAGTAACCCAATCCGGCTCCGCCATAGGCAGATGGCACAAGCACGCCCATAAGACCGAGCTCTCCCATTTTATGGAATAATTCTTTTGGGAAAATTTGTTCTTCGTCCCAGTGCATGACGTTCGGTCTGATTTCTTTTTCAGCGAAGTCACGAACCATTTGCGAGATCATTGCTTCGCTTTCTTCTTGTTTGAAGTTCATGGTGTTGTAATTCTAATTTTAAAACTTTGCAAAAGTATGAATGGCAGCATTATTCAAACCAATGATTTCTCTTCCTTGAAGAAAATTTAATTCCATGAGGAAGGAAAAAGCCACCAGTTCAGCGCCAGTGCTTTGAATGAGTTGGGCTGCGGCATTGGCTGTTCCCCCGGTTGCAAGAACATCGTCGTGAAGAATCACACGATCTGCAGATGCCAATGCGTTTTTTTGAATTTCAATTTCAGCATTCCCATATTCCAGTGAATAAGAGGTTCCTATAACTTCTCCTGGAAGCTTCCCTTTTTTTCGAATACAAATGAATGGGATGTTAAGCTCAAGGGCAAGTGGCATTCCTAAAAGAAACCCCCGACTTTCCATAGCCACTAAGGCCGACGGATTGTGTGTTCGAAGTTCGCTGGACATTTCTAGAACAAGCTCTTTCACGAGTTCAGAATTTCGAAAAAGAGGAAGAATGTCCTTGAAAATAATTCCTTCAATAGGAAAATTCGGTACATCTAAAATGAGTTCACGGACTCTTTCCTGTAGTGTTTGCATACGATTGAAAATCCTTTGCAAGGTAAGGCTTTAATCGGTCTTTCGTTTCTGTCGGAATCGCAATAATTTTTTCAAAATCTTCGACAGATTTTAATGATCCATTGTTTTTTCGATATAGCGCAATGGCCTTCGCTTCTTTATAGCTTAAATAGGGGTGAAGCGCCAGTTCTTCCTCTGATTTTGTGTTAATTCCTAAGGGTTGTATAAGTGCTATATCTACTCGCAATGAGGAGTGAATACGTTCGAATATACCCTCTGGGAAGTTGAATATTTCAAGAAATTGAAAGCTGTTTGCATATCCACCAAGTTGATCCCGATAAAGAAGAATTTTAGAGATTAAATAACCAGGAATCTTCAGTTTTAAAAAATCATTCGAGTCGGCACTGTTTATCTCAAGCGAAACGAGTTGCTCTTTTTGAAAAGTCCTGTTTTTTTGAAATACGAAAGTATCTGCTTGTTCCTTGTAGGTTGAATCATATTGAAAAACGATGTTGCTTGTAGGATAATAGTACGCTGAAATTTCCTTGTAGGTGAGGTAACAGGTGGCAACGGCTAACCAGATTAAAATACTCACCCGTTGATCTCTTGAAAGTAATTGTTTGGTCATTTTTTTATTTTCAAAATTCATTTTTGAAAATAGTTTGCCCAAGAAATAGTTATGTGATTTTCGTATAATAAGAATCTAAAACGAAATCAGTATGCTCACTTTTTTCAATCAGAATAATGGATTGAAGGGTAAGGTTGTTATGCGTTAAATTACAATAACAAAGATGAAATTATCTTGAAAGCGTAATGTGTCCGAAGATTATTTCATCATCTCCAAATTGAGATTTGTAGAGAATTTTGTACGAATACGTTCCGTTCGGAGCGTAATAATCTCCGCCGCGCACATTTCCGGTCCAGAAAAAGTTTTGTTTATTGCCTGTAAAAACGGCCTCCCCCCAACGGTCAAACACCGTAATTTCCACTTCGTTTAGTTGATCGAAAACAGGAAACCAGACGTCGTTTATTCCATCGTTATTAGGAGTGAAACTATTCGGAACAAAGAGCGTGAATTCACATTTTTCATATAGAATTTCGATAGTTTCCGTGCGTGTTCCGCAGTAATTAGTAGCTGTTAAAGTGTATGTTCCGCTTTCAGATGGAATAATGGATGTACTTGTTTCGGAGGTGCTCCAGCTATACGTTTCTGCTAAATTTTCTCCAGCGTTCAGCGTAATTCGAAGGTCGGAACAATGCGTTACGGAATCAGGAAGAACATCGAGCGGAGCGTAGTCCATAAATATGTCAATGCTATCGAGTGAAATACATACGCCGTCGTTTACAATCACGCTATAGCTCCCCGGAGAACTTACGGGCAAAACAGTTGCGAGGTTGCCTATGTTCCAGGTGCCAGGAGCACCGGCATTAAGGTTGAGAATTGTTCCTTCACAAATAGTCGTGTCGTTTCCTAAAGAAACAATAGGAGGGAATTGAAACGTTATGTTCACCGTATCAGCACTTATGCATCCGAGGGTGTTCAAACTTTGAAAATAAGGACCTGAAGTGGTGGTTGTAATTTGATTTGAAATAACATTGGTGTTCCAAAGGCCCGTTAAATTCGAATTAATTGTTGCTGTTTCGCTTATGCATAGAAATTGGTCTTGGCCCAAATAGAGCGTGGGAGGAGCGACTTCATTTGCTACGATGCTCTCAGCGGTAGCGCAAAAATCGTTGTAAAGCAAAACAGAATAATTACCTCCAGAGTTGATCGTAAGAGTGGGTAAAGTGGAGCCATCGATGTTCCAGCTGAAGGCCGTTGCGTTTGACAACGGGTCAAGAACAATGCTCTCCCCGGTGCAGAAATAAACACTGTCGGACCAGGTCGCAATTGGATATTGCAGTTCAGAAACAAGGACCACATCGTTCACGCTGCAGGTGCCATTGAATGCAGTATAGGTATAAGTTCCTGCCCCAGAAACTGTTGGAGCCGTTGTTGTTTGCCCACTAGTAATTGTGCCTGTATTTGTCGTCCATATCATATTGGTATATGTGCCAGAAACTTGGGCGTTGAGAGTCAAAACGCTGTTGTCGCAAACGATGGAATCTGCAGGGACAATTATTGTCGGATAGGGGAGTGTAGTGGCTAAAACGGAATATTGATGAGGAATGCCACACAGATCAGAATACGAAATGGTGAATGTGGTGTCTGAGGTTAATATGGCATTGATGGTTGCTGCATTTGGATTGTCGATGATACCTGCGGGTTCCCATTGAATATTTGATGCAGCATTTGCAGGTGCATTCAAAGTTAAAATACTGCCTTCACATATTGGTTGTGGCGGAACCAAAGGGTTTACGCTGCTTGGAAGACAAACCGTTTGTAAATTATTTA
Organism: Flavobacteriales bacterium; assembly: GCA_947466425.1. Classification (GTDB taxonomy): domain Bacteria; phylum Bacteroidota; class Bacteroidia; order Flavobacteriales_D; family Sanyastnellaceae; genus CAIZGX01. The sequence goes on along the minus strand of CANIBZ010000066.1, from coordinate 2,501 downwards.
ATCCTCCTGTGCTTCCTGCAAATCCGTAGTACACGATTGGGTTTCCTAAGAATATACTGTTGACCATGTCAATGGTTGCGCTTAATCGGAGGTTGCAATCGAAGTAGCAACTGAAAGTCATTGTTGGAGCATTCCATACCATGCGCACTTGGTGGCTAGCATTATCCTCAATATTCGCGTTAGTTGCATTGGCTTGAACAGGACCTGCAAGATTGTTGGCAGAACCATGATTCACTACGCCGTTTTTTAAAAATGCAATATGATCGTACCAGGGATCATTGTTTGGGCTTCCATTGGTATACGAATCGAATTCAACAGCAAATCCGACAGGAATGCCTTCGAAGCCCATACCACCACCACCTATTCCAAGAACATTGGTGCCAGTGGGTTGTAGAATGAAACAGTTTCCATCTGCACCGCCATCATTGGCGCCAAAACTCATGGTGAAGTTTAAGTCAAAACTTTGGGTTAAATCAATCGTTGAGGTTGCCCACACTGAGCCCAGCTGCGTGTTTACAGGTGGAGTGAGTGTAAAGCAATTACTGCCAGTTGCAAATGCGCTACCATTCGTGACAAATTGTCCGAAGGTAGTTATAGTGAAAAGTACAAAAACAATTAGAGCAAGCGTGAATCGCATTTTACGAAAGTACGAATCAAATGATAAAAACATACAGAACTTAGTTCTCACTTAATTCACCCGCAATATTTTCTAACAAAGCCAAACGGAAATTTTCACCAGAAAACCCTTGTGCTAACAAAAACATACTCTTGGTAATGGCCGCTTCAAAAGTGAGGTCATGTCCGAAAATAGCTCCTATTTCGGCAAAGGCCTTACCTGTTTTATATAATCTTTCATCCACACTTCCTCTTCTGCATTGAGAAATATTTATTATTGAAACTCCTCGATCGATAGCTTCTTTGAACACATTTAAAAACTCTTCATTGCGCGGGACATTTCCAGCTCCAAAAGATTCAATGATGCAAACTTTCATGTTCGGACGAGCCAACGCGTATGCAATGGAAGAAGGGAGGATTCCAGGATATAATTTCAAAACACCAACACCTTCAGTCATCTCCTTAGAAAACTTCAACGTTTTCTTCGATCTAAAAAGAAGTTGTTCATTGAAAATAATATGGGTTCCAATGGTGGCGAGGTTACCATAATTCGGAGAATCAAATGCATCAAATATTTCCGTATTGGCCTTCCAGCTGCGATTGCCACGCATTAGACGTTCTCCAAAACAAATGGCTACTTCCTGAACCAATGGTTCGTTGTTTTTTCTTGTTGAAGCAATTTCAATTGCTGTTATAAAATTTTCTCTTCCATCGGTGCGAAGCCTTCCCAACGGCAATTGCGATCCGGTTAAAATAATCGGCTTGTTCAATCCCTGAATCATAAAACTCAGCGCAGAAGCAGTGTATGCCATCGTATCTGTGCCGTGGAGGATAACAAATCCGTCAAATAAACTGTAATTCGCTTCAATAATTTCAACCAACTCGGTCCAAACCGAGGGAGTGAGCTCAGCGCTGTCAATAGGCGTTTTCAGAGAAATTCCTTCATAGCTGACGTTCAAACCTTGAATCTCGGGCAAGTATTTGTTTAAATCTTTTAGATCAAGCGGAATCAGTGTCCCAGTGGCAGGATCTTCCCACATTCCAATGGTTCCGCCAGCATAAAGAATAAGAATGTTTGCATTCATGCGACCAAGTTAGATAGAAAAATTATACATCGAATTGATAATTTTCTATTCGAACTGATTAGATTTGCCTCCATTCAAAAAATAAGTATGGCAACAGAGTTAGAAAAAATTATTTCAGTATCCGGAAAATCTGGATTGTTCAAAGTGGTATCGGCAGGTAAAGTTGCTGTAGTGGCAGAATCCTTAGTTGACGGAAAGCGTCAGCCAATCCTAAGCACCCAGCGAGTAAGTACCCTTGCCGACATTAGCATGTTCACCTATGAGGAAGATGTGCCATTGAAGCAGGTGCTTTCAAACATGAAAAATGTTTATGCTGAAGCTGAAGAACCTTCAAGCAATTTATCTGGCGCAGCGTTGCGTGAAGAATTCAGAAAAATTCTCCCTGACTTCGATGAGGATCGTGTTTACGACAGCGATATTAAAAAATTATTTAGTTGGTACGGACTGTTAAAGAGTCGTGATATGCTTGATTTCGAGACTTCTGAGGATAGCACGGAGGAAGAAACAGAAGAAAACGCATAATTTTTTTGGAGAATCAGATTCACGTTATATATTTGCACTCCTGAAAAAGGAAGGGAGTTTAGCTCAGCTGGTTCAGAGCATCTGCCTTACAAGCAGAGGGTCACTGGTTCGAACCCAGTAATTCCCACTTCAAAAGCCCTCAATTTGGACTGCCCCCAAAAAGTTAGACACTTATTGGGGGCTTTTTTATGTCACAGAGAAAAAAATACACACTCGCATTCAAGCTACAATGTATTGAGGCGCATTTAAAATTAGGACTATCAGACAAGGCTATTGGTC
>CANIBZ010000065.1 GCA_947466425.1 Flavobacteriales bacterium | reverse complement strand
AGAATTGCAGTATTCTTTACAAACGCAGACTGCAACAGTTGTTTCATTCTGCAGAATGTTTAGGCTTTGCCAAATGCAAATACCACACGAATGTGATTAGATACATTATGCTACTTACAAGAGAATACAACCCAATAGCCCAGTACAAGCTATTGAATAAATAACCGACATAGAGGGCGGACATTTTTAAAATGACATCTATAATGTTTAGTCCGAGCGCTTTGTTTTGAACGTTTTCTAAAATGGCAGTGAATGAAAAAGGCGAGATGGAAAAATTCAACACAAATAGCGGTGCGAGCCATCTAGCCATTTCTCCAGAAGCCCGCCACTCTTCTCCGAAAACAAACGCGAATAGGGAAGGTGCGAAGGCAACAATTACAATGGCTCCAATTCCGCTGAATGCCATGAGTGCCTTAGCTGTGCTGAGCATTAGTGGGCGATAAGATTCTCCGTTCTTTTTTAACTCGGAAGCTTTGTTGTAGTGCGTCAGGAAAATCGTGTTACTAACAAGGTTCACAGGTGCTTGAATAATCTTCCAACACATGAAATATAGACCCGTTGCTGAATCGCCGAAACAGACATTCAACATCCAAACGGTTCCGCTCAACTGCAAAGTTTCAATAATGCCTTGCGGTGTGTTGAAGAAAATGTATTGCTTGAAGGGCCTCAGCGAAATGTCTTTGACTGGTTCTTCCGTCAGTTCATCTTGACGAGTTCCATTGAATAGCACCCACATGGAGACTACTTGGCCAATGATGAATCCGATAACCAATCCTAAATAGTCGAAGAAGAAGTATCCCAATGCAATTGAGCTTCCGTTTATGAACAAACTGTTTGCAACACGATAAGCAGCGTTTGTGCGGTATCTGTTCAGTCGGGTGGAAAGGAAATTGTATGTTTGAATAACCGCAATGCTGAAAATTCCAATCGGAAGAAATGCTTCGAATGCAGAAATGTGCATGCCGAAGAAATAAAGAATGCTGAATAGTATGGCAATTCCGGAAGCGAGTCTCCATGCGTTGTTTATGGAAAGCTTTGCTCGCTCACGCGCCATCATTTCTGTTTCTGCATTTGGAATGCTGTATTCAATTCGAAACGTAGCAAGCACTGCGAAAGGGATAATCCAAGCGTAGAACAGCGCGAACCATGCGAAGTCTTCAGCGTTGTACATGCGGGTCAGAATGGGCGCGGTTCCGTAGGTAATCAATTGTCCAACTGCAGTGGCTGCCGAGAGTTTCAGCACATTTTTTAAATGCAGTTTTTCTATCAGTTCTTTCATGAATTCAAACGAGGCATGGGCATCCAATGCGACACCGATTGAAAAAACTGATTTGAATTTCCTTCTCCTTTCCAAAAGTGAATGCCGTGTTTTTCAGCTTTCTCCTTGTCGTGCAAATAGAAATCTTTTTGGAAATGAAGAACAATAACTTCACGCAATTCGGTCTCGCCTGTTTTTCCCGGAAGGAAAACTGAGTTGTTCGGAACAAAGGCCAACACGCGTTGTCCATCTTGAGGCAATTGATCAGTTACTGAAATCCAAGTCGACATTTCTGAATGAATTAGTTACCCGTAAATGTAGGCATTCTCTTTTCCAAGAATGCTGCAACACCTTCTTTGTGATCGGCAGTTTGTCCAGCTTTTTTCTGAAGGTCTAATTCTAATTCTAGTTGTTGTTCAAGCGTGTTATTCCATCCGGCGTAGATTGCTTGCTTGGTGAAAGCAAGCGCTTTCGTTGGCATAGAAGCCAAGCGTGCTGCAAGTTCTGCAACTTTCGTTTGAAAATCTTCTGTTGGATAAACATCATAAATAAGTCCCATAGCTTTTGCTTCCGCTGCTGTAACCTTGTCGGCCAAAAGCATTTGTGCCATCGCGCGCTGTGTTCCAATAATTCTTGGAAGGAAATACGTTCCTCCGCTGTCTGGAATTAATCCAATTTTGGTAAATGCTTGCAAGAAGCTTGCGTTCTCCGAAGCAACAACCAAGTCGCAAGCCAACGCTATGTTCGCTCCGGCCCCAGCTGCTACGCCGTTAATCGCCCCAACAATGGGAATAGGCAATTCACGCATCATGCGAATAATCGGATTGTATCCGTCTTTCAAAATACTTTCCAATCCAGGTCCGTCAGCAGCAATGGCTTCTCCTAAATCTTGACCAGCACAGAATGCTTTTCCATTTCCAGTTAACACCACACACCGAACGTCTGTTCGGTTTTTTATTTCAGTCAATGCTTCTTGCAATTCAAGAGACATTTCCATAACGAAACTGTTGAATTTTTCTTGACGATCTAGGGCAATGGTAGCAATGCCTTCGTTGTAACTGAGTTGAATGTATTTCATAGTTTAAGATGCTTTGTAAAAATTCTCGCGGCCTTCTACGAAACGCAAGAAGGCAACAGTAAGAATAAGTCCTGCTGTGGCTTTCACAGCGTATGCTGAAAGATCTAATTGAATGAAAGCCCAAGCTCTTTCCGGATTAATTCGGTATATGTACAATCCGCCCAGAAGCAAGATGATTGCATGTCCAAGGAACCAAACAGCAAGCGAGTTCAACATTTTTTTCTTTCTTGGAATTTCTGCGAAGTATCCAGCTAGCAAAGCCGCAGCCAAGAAACCGAAGTAGTAACCACAATTCGTAATGGTGAAGACGTGCTTTACTCCGAATTCATAATTCGGGAAAATATGAAGTCCGGCTATTCCAAGAAAAATATAAGTTAATGCGGAAATAAATCCAATCTGCCAGCCCCACCAAATGGCGTTGAATAGCACCACTAAACTCAAGACTGAAAAGGGCAATTCCTTTCCGTAAGAAACCACCAAAGGTCCAAGTCCAATGAGCAATCCAAGGGAAATGAGCAATCCAATAATGAAGTTCAGCGCAGGACTTTTAGTAAAAGCAAAATAGTTTTTAAACACGGCTTATTGGGTTATGGAATAAGTGTTGTTGTCCTTGTTCGTATCTATCGTTTGGTTCTTCGCATCAACAGTCACCTTCACAACTTTCATATTCTGATTTTTAAATTTGAGAGAAAAGGTTCTATCTACCCAATGCCAATCTTCTTGTAGGTTCCAGTTTTCAGGCATTTCACCTTTGAATTTTTCTCCGCGCATGAGTTCCAATGGAATGTAATACACACATTCTTTTCCATTTTCGAAAGTCACAGTTACTTCGCAGGGCATTGGGAATAATCCTTTGCGCTCTAGAACGATTTCAGTTTCTCCTCTGCTAACAAAGACAGTATCTACAGCATAGTCCAACGTTTTCGTTGTTCCAACGAAATATTCATTGAACCAATCGAGCACCAATCCACTTTCTTTTTCAGCAACGCGCAAGATGTCGGCAGGGGTGGGGTGTTTAAACGACCATTCGTTGAAATAAGTATGCATGGTTTTATTGAAAACCTCAGAACCCATGATGTATTCCAATTGACTTAAGTAGGTCTCACCTTTGCTGTATGCCGCAACTCCGTATGCATAGTTCGTTTCGAAATGATCGGCGTGTGTAGTCAAGGGTTCTTCAAAACCTGCGTCTACGAGTCCGAGATATCCGTCAATAGATTCTCTGTGGTAAGGATCAGCTTGCGCTGGGAACAACGCATTCATTACCACAGTTGCTGCAAAGCTTGTAAAGCCCTCATCCATCCAACAATACTGACTTTCATCGGTTGCCAACAAGCACTGATACCAGGAGTGTGCGCCTTCGTGAACGGTTACGCCCACAAGACTTGGCAGCGAACGTTTGCCTGTTATGAGCGTGGCCATTGGATATTCCATTCCGCCATCACCTGCTTGAATAACGTTGTACACAGGGTAAGGGTATTTTCCGAAATCTTTGCTAAGCTTATCAAATGCCTTCACGGTGAATTCAGGAAGACGATCCCAGGCTTCATTGTAATTTGCATCAGGCTGATGATAGAAATATATTTTTGGTCCGCCCTCTAATTGTTTTTCTGTGCGAACGTAATCTGGGTCGGCGGCCCAAACAAAGTCGTGAACGTTTTTCGCTTCGTACTTCCAAGTGAGTAAATTCTTTCCAACCTTTTGAACGCGCTTGAAAGACTCTTCTTCATTTAATAGAACACCACCTGCAGCAACCACGTAGTTTGCGGGCAAAGTAATGTTCACAATGAAGTTTCCCCAAATGCCGTAAAACTCGCGTCCGATATACGGATTCGGATGCCATCCGTCTACATCGTATTCACTCAATTTAGGATACCACTGACTCATGCTATACTCAATGCCTTCCGCATTGTCTTTTCCGCTTCTGCGAATTTGCAAGGGCACTTGACCGTTGAATTCCAATTCAATTTTGGCAACAGAATGTGGAGATATGCCTTTTGTAAGTTGAACTTCCAAAATGGTTTCGTTTTCAATGAAGGAAACGGGTTCACCATTCACCAGGAGTTTACTAATATGCAAATGCCCTTCTTGCTCTTTCGTTAATTTGGAAATGCGATCGCCTACTCTTCGGTCGGGATCTGGCAAAGCCATAGATCGAACATCCATGTCGCTGCCCGGCTGAAATGCGTTATTGTACAAATGGAAAAACAACTGAGAAAGCTCTTCGTTGCTGTTGTTCGTATACTGAATGGTTTCTTTTCCAACGAATGAATCGTTCGTGGTGTTCAAAGAGATGTCAATACTATAATCGGCTTGTTGCTGCCAATATTGTCCGAATGCATTTCCACCTAAAATGAAAAATGCAAAAAATAAAAGGTTTCTTTTTTTCATAATTACCAAATTACAGATTCTTCATTCATCCAATGTCCGTGAAGCTTCAACGCTTGTTCCATTAAATCGCGAACACATCCATGTCCCCCATTTTTGTTGGAAATGTAATGCGAAACTTCTTTCACTTCAGGCGCTGCATCGGCCGGACAAACAGCCAAGCCAACGATTTTCAAGAGGGGTATGTCCGGAATGTCATCGCCCATATAGCACACGTCATCGTCGTGAAAATGCCATTTCGATTTTAAATCTAAATACACTTGACGTTTGTTCGAAGAACCCAAGTGAACTTCGTGAACACCTAATTTTTCAAAGCGATTGCGAACCGCTTCAGATCTTCCTCCGCTTATCACTGCTATTCTAAATCCGTTCTTCACCGCTAGCTGAACGGCATATCCGTCGCGAACATTCGCGGTGCGCATCTGCTCTCCATCTGGGAACAACCAAACAATATTGTCGGTGAAGACTCCGTCTACGTCGAAAATAAAGATCTTCGTTTTCGCTAATTTTTCTTTGTAATTCATTGGTATTTGTCAAGTATGTTTTTAGAAAGAAGAGTGTAGATCTCCTTCCAATCAACATGATTATTCAATAACTGTTTTTGTGCTTCAATTGTTCCTTGGTCACCACGTTGTGCAGGTCCTGTTTGAATGGTCTCCGGTGATTTCGTTTCCAACAGTTCAACGTGCGCCTTCAACATAGTGTAAAATAAATCGGTTGGAAGCTGTGCTTCCTTCAACAACGATTGTGAAATGTATTGAAGGTAATTGGTAAAGTTGTTCGAAAAGACAGCAGATACATGAGCAAGTTGACGTTGCTCTCCGTTGGCGGAAATCCATTTGCCAATGGCAGGTTCAAGAAACGCCTTCACAATGGTCTCCGTTTCAGTATTCGAAAATTCATACAACAAAGGAATGTTGTTGTATTTCATAGACGTTCCTTTCTTCAAGGTCTGACAAGGCCAACAAACGGCTCTATTTTTTTGAGGCAAGGAAAGCAAGGAAGTGCCTCCAGAGAAATGAACCGCTATAATTTTTTCTGGAAGTTGTGCGGCCACCTCAGCTATCTGAGAGTCTGGAACGGCCAACAAAACCAAGTGATAGCTGTCATTTATGTCTGAAAGTTGTGTGGTCGTTTTCCATGGACTTGAGACCGGAAGTTCGCGAACCACATGAAGATCAATTCGCGAATTAATCTCACGAAGAGCAGCGTTCAAGTGCCACGCTAAATTTCCATTTCCTACTAGAGCTATGCGCATATCTCTGCGAAGATAAAGCGAAGAAGCGTACCTTTGTTTCATGACATTAACGGTTCAACTCGATACCCCTTCAAGATGGAAGGATTATGCCCTTATAGATTGCGGCGATTTTGAAAAACTAGAGCGCTTCGGCGAATTCATTACCATACGTCCAGAACCACAGGCAATATGGCCAAAACGCTTGTCAGATGAGGAGTGGAAGAAGCGAGCGCACGTTCGTTTTGTGCAGAAGGGAAGCAACATTGGCGAGTGGACCAAGATGAAGAAGATGCCCGATCAGTGGAAAATTCAATACGAATTAATCAATGGAAAGAATTTGAACATGCGTTTGGGAATGACTTCCTTTAAACATGTTGGAATATTTCCGGAACAGGCTGCCAATTGGGACTTTTCCATTACAGCTATGGAAAAGATGCAAATTGAAAAGCCGAAAGTCCTAAATCTTTTCGCATACACCGGTGGAGCTACAGTGGCCTGCGCAACGCACGGAGCAGATGTTACGCACGTCGACAGCATAAAGCAAGTGGTGACGTGGGCGAATGAAAACGCACAACTCACAGGAACGAAAGACATTCGTTGGATGGTGGAAGACGCCTTGAAGTTTGTTCAACGTGAAGTGAGAAGAGGAAACAAATACAACGGAATTATCCTGGATCCTCCGGCATTCGGACATGGACCGAAAGGGGAGAAGTGGAAGTTGGAAGAACATATTTCGGAATTGCTCGATGGCGTGTTGCAGTTGTTAGATCCGAAAGAACACTTCTTAGTTTTGAACGCATACAGCCTCGGACTTTCTCCACTTATTGTTGAAAATCTACTGCGCCCCTTTGCTGGAAATAATTTATCTATTGGAGAGCTTTATCTCAATGCGGAAAGCGGCGTGCTGCTTCCGTTAGGCGTTTTCGGAAGAATTTTAAAAGTATAATTTCATGCGGAAATTAATTTCCCTTTTCGCATTTTGTGCGGCCCTTACTTCATGTAAAATTTCGGAAGATACTTCCGCAACCCCTCATTCCATAAACCCTATGACTACTTCTAAATTGTTCGACCCACACTCTGCGGCAACATCAGATGCACGCGTTTCTCATCTTCATTGGACCGCAAATGTGAATGTGGAAACACATATCATTTCAGCCAACGCGACATTCGATTTTGTTGCTGAAAAAGGAGCGAAGCAAATTTCCTTCGACACGAAAGATTTGAATATTGAATGGGTGAAGGTGAATGGAAGGAAAGCATTTTTTTCAATGGATGAAGTGAAGCCGTTTTTAGGTCAAGCGCTGCATGTTGAAATTAAAGACACCGACAATCAAGTGAGCATTCAATACACGACCTCTCCCAATGCAGAAGCGTTGTTGTGGGTGGAAAAAGAAAACGAACTGCCTTTCCTTTTTTCTCAATCTCAAGCCATATTAGCGAGAACCTGGATCCCTTGTCAGGACAGCCCTTCAGTGCGTTTCACTTATTCAGCCGACGTTACCGTTCCGAAAGAATTAATGGCTTTAATGTCTGCTGAAAATCCGCAAGTGAAATCACTAGATGGAAAGTATCACTTCGAAATGAAACAACGTATTCCATCATATCTATTGGCTTTAGCTGT
>CANIBZ010000064.1 GCA_947466425.1 Flavobacteriales bacterium | reverse complement strand
TTGGAAAAACTACTACCGAAAAGAGAATGAGTTGAGTGGTGAAAAAGAAAATGTAAACCTATATCAGGATTAAATAATGAATGTAAATTTGTATCAGGACTAAACTTAAAAACAACAGTTAAACTGTAAACTTTTTTTAGGACGGGTCACTTTTTCTTAAGAGTTTAGGCTTATCACAACCTTTATCCCCCAGCTTTGCTGGGGGCAGTTCGGATGTCGCCCTGAGGGGCTCGTTGATGTGCTGCAAAATGAAATTTCTATTTCTTCCTGAAAATTCCATATCAGAATGATGTGACTTTTGGTTTTGAATATATTTTTTCAGTCCAGTTACTTCTGATTGTCCAACACTGAAAACGGCATACCCCACCTGCCATTCAAAGTCTTTTAAGAAATCTGCTTTTGTCTTCATCCACCGAGATGAATTCGATTTTAATCTTTCAGCCAATTTCATTACGGCTATTTTTCTGGACAGAAAACACATGACATGCACATGATCATAATATCCTCCTATTTGAATACTCGGACACTCAAGCTCTTCGCATAATTTGGAGAGAAAACCATACAAATCATTTTCAATTTGAGGAAGAATAAAAGGCTGCCTGTATTTGGTTGAAAAGACCAAATGAATGGTCATTGTTGAAATTGATTTCGACATTTTTTTCTCGCAAAATTGATTTGCACTTTTAGTAAAGTCAAGAAACTGTTATGCGCGTTTATGCATTCAATCACCTTCGGTGATCAATCCGAAGGATTAATCGGAACGATTGATCGCAACGCGATTGATTCGAAGAATTGATCACGAAGTGATTGATCGCTTCGCGATCAAGAAATCCCACTCCAATCACTCTTCTTCTTCTTCAACCTGAACAACTCCTCGCGAATAGGTTTGCTGCTTTCGCTAGATAAATTCGGATCTTCTGTGAGCCATTCGTTCGCTATGTTGCGGGCAGCAGCCATCATCTGTTGGTCCTTCACCATGTCTGCTATGCGCAATTGCAATACACCGCTCTGCGCTGTGCCCGCCAAATCGCCCGGTCCGCGTAAGCGTAAATCAACTTCCGCAATTTCAAATCCGTCTGTGGTGCGAACCATCGTCTCCATGCGCAACTTCGTATCGTCGCTGAGCTTATGTCCGGTCATAAGAACGCAATAACTCTGATCGGCTCCACGACCAACCCTGCCGCGTAACTGATGCAACTGAGATAAGCCAAAACGCTCGGCACTCTCTATCACCATCACACTGGCATTCGGAACATTAACCCCGACTTCAATAACCGTGGTAGCCACCATAATCTGAGTCTTCTTCTCTATGAACTGCTTCATCTCGAAGTCACGATCTTCTGCCTTCATTCTTCCATGAACTATGGAAATAAAATACTGCGGCGATGGAAAGGCGCGCGACATGCTCTCGTATCCGTCGAACAAATCTTTGTAGTCCATCTTCTCGCTTTCTTCAATCATCGGATAAACAACATAGACCTGACGGCCTAACGCAATTTCCTGACGAATAAATTCAAACAACATCAACCGATAAGCATCGGTGTGCCACTGGGTATTCACTGGCTTTCTTCCCGGAGGAAGTTCATCAATAATACTCACATCTAAATCGCCATAGACCGTCATGGCCAACGTTCGCGGAATAGGCGTTGCAGTCATGACCAAAATATGCGGAGGCAAGGCCGCCTTCTTCCACAAGGCTGCACGCTGCGCAACACCAAACCGATGTTGCTCATCGATAACCACCAATCCCAAATTCGCAAATTCAACAACAGGTTCTATCAACGCATGCGTTCCAATAATGAACTTCAATTCACCACTCTTCAAATCTTCCATTAACGGAGCACGACTCTTCTTCTTCACAGAACCCGTTAACAATTCAACACGAACACCCAACGGCTCTAGCAACTGCGAAATGCCTTCGTAATGCTGATTCGCTAAAATCTCTGTAGGCGCCATGAGGCAAGCCTGATAGCCGTTGTCTATGGCCAACAAAATAGCCATGAGCGCAACAATGGTTTTTCCACTTCCTACATCGCCCTGAACCAATCGGTTCATATGAAAGCCCTTCATCACATCGGTGCGAATCTCTTTCACCACGCGCTTCTGCGCTCCGGTTAATTCGAAAGGCAAATGCTTTTTATAAAACGAATTGAATAATTCTCCAACCTTCTCGAACACCACACCGCGCTGCTCTACTGTGCCGGCCAACTTCGTTTGCAACACTTGCAACTGAAGGAAAAACAATTCTTCAAACTTTAATCTTCTTCGCGCCTGTTCCAACTTCTCTGCATTCGCTGGCGCATGCAATTGCACCAACGCCTCCGCCCGAGAAATTAATTTGTATTGCTGAATCAATTCCTGCGGCAACACTTCCGGAATTTCATGACGAACTTCTTCACACAACTGCAGCGTTAATTTTCCAATCACGTTGCTGTTCAAGCCTCTGTTCGACATCTTCTCTGTTGTGCTGTACACAGGCTTCAATCCCACACCAGCTGCCATGCGCGAAGATTCAATCTCTTCCACTTCTGGATGAGCAATGTTGAATTTGCCTTTGAACTCGGTTGGCTTTCCATACACCAAACAAGGCTTGTTCAAAGGCAAACTGCTCTTCAGCCAACGCGCTCCTTTGAACCACACCAACTCCATGGTGCCCGTCTCGTCTTGAAAAATTCCAACCAAGCGTTTGGCGCGCGCTTCGCCCACTTCTGTTAAGCGAACGATTGTTCCTTGCAACTGCACCGCAACGGCGTCTGACTTCACATCGCGAACTTTCTGAACCTGACTCTTGTCGACATAACGAAACGGATAATGCATGAGCAAATCTTCCCACGTACGAATGCCCAATTCCATGCGGAATTGATCGGCCCGCGCAGGTCCAACTCCCTTTAAAAAAGAAATATCATTTTCCAGTTTCGACATTCCTCACGAAAATATAATAACTTGTGCAAGCATTCATCCTTTGTGGACATTTAACCATGAATCAACAGCAATACAACAGACTCTTTTACGTGCTTTCGGCAATGGTGCTGTTAGAAAAAATCCTGGTGTATTTCTTCTTTTCCATTCAATACACAGACAGCGATCAAACGCTCTTGTGGCAAGTAGCCACCGATCTTTCCAACGGTGTTTTTCACGGACCGTGCTTTTACGGACAAAGTTACGGCCCTAACATAGAACCCTTGCTGGCCGTGCCTTTCATGAAAATCGGATTTCCAGTTTACGCGGCTCTTCCGCTTGCAACACTGATCCTTTCCACCTCACCATTTTTCCTTTTGGCGTTTTATTTCAAACAGAAATTATCCGCCCAATCTGCCCTCATTCCACTGATCGTTTGCCTCTTACTTCCGTTGGAATACAGCCTACTCACTGCCATTCCTCGCGGATTCGTGGGCGGAATCTTTTTTGTAAGTCTCGGATTATTCTGTTGGAAATATTTCCGAAACAATCTCTCACTGATTTTCGCAGGACTTTTTATTGGATGGGGTCTCTATGGAAATTTGAACAGCGCCTTGCTTCTTCCACTCATCATTCCAAGCATTCATTGGAACAAGAAATTCATTTTACGTGCAGCGCTTTTCTTCGGTGTTGGTTTTGTGATCGGACTACTTCCCTTCTACTTCAACTTTCAATATTACCAAGCGCATCCGGAATTGCTCATTCACGTAGCGCCTAGCGTGAAACTCAGTTGGTCCAGTTTCCTTGAAACCCTTTATCGCTTCAACAATTATTTCGATCAGGTCTCACCGCTGTTTTGGCGCTTCGGTTTTATCAGCGTGCTCTTGCTTCCAGCTGCAATAATTTTATTGTGGAAGAAAAAAAAACGCCTTGAAGCGTGGACAATTGCCTTCGTTCTATTGGCTATTCTTGGATCATTATTCTTGGAAAAGACGAAAGAAAGCTCCTATTCCCTTTTCTTTTCAGGTGGAAGATTTTTCCTTGCTCTTCCATTCATATTCATCTTCCTTTCGTTGTATTTCTATTCGTTTCTTTCTTCGAAAAATAAATTAAAATTCAATCGCATTGCACTCCTGCTCGTTGTTGTCTCTTTCGGAATAAAAACAGTTTTTTTCTCGTCTTTACTTTCAAGTGCCATTGACGAGTCGAAATCTTGGTGTGTGCATGTTGTGCGAATTAGCGACCTGAAAAAACAATGCTCGGAAATGGCTGAATTCGGAGAGAACCCTTCACTTTATATTGCGATTACGGGCGATACTCCCGGACAGCCGGTAACCTACGGATGTCAGTGCCTTCAGGCCGACTTTCCTTCCACCTATATTCCACATTACGAAAGAAGAAGATGGCTTATTTCCGAATACAATAAAATTGTTTTTCCTACTATACTTCTTCACGGAAAAGATACCACGCGCTGGGACAGAAGTAAATTCGGTCACCTCGACATTGTAAAACACGACAAAGAAAAAGGATGGATGTTGGTTCGAAATTCAGAAACAACCGACGTGTTTCTTTTTGAAAGCGGGATAGTAACTCCGAATAAATAAATTCATGAAAATCGTTCTTCAACGCGTGTCGAGCGCCTCTGTAAAAGTAGATTCCAAGATTGTTGGAAGCATTGAACACGGACTCTTGCTACTCATTGGTTTTTCTTCCGCAGACAGCGAAGAAAGTATTCTTCCAACACTAGAAAAAATTGTAAAGCTTCGCATTTTTTCAGACGAAGAAGGAAAGATGAACAAGAGCGTTTTCGATGTTGAAGGAAGTATGCTCTTGATTAGTCAGTTCACGCTTTACGCAGACACTAAGAAAGGCAACAGACCCAGCTTCATTGAAGCTGCCCGACCTGAACACGCCATTCCGCTTTATGAATTTTTCATTGCTGAAATGAAAAAGCGAATCACTAAAGTTGAAACAGGAATCTTCGGTGCCGATATGAAAGTTGAACTTGTAAACGACGGACCAGTTACTGTTGTATTTGAATCTTAATTACTTCCGCTTCACCGAAGTACCATCTGAATAGTGAACCATCTTAACCGTGATAAATACTTTTGTGGCACCTTCTACCCAAACAGTCTCTAAATCCTGAGCTGTACCTCCGACAGAAATCGGGTCCGTAAAATTACCCGACTGCCATTGACCTTCGCGTGTACCTTTTAATTCTCCGAAATTATCGTAAAACTTCGACGTCCATTTTAATCCGTCTACCACCTTTTTCGAATTGTTTTGGAATTTAGCATAGTAACCAACATTGTATCCAAAAGTATTCTGTGTCACAGCGGATACAACCTTTACCGAACCGTAATCAGAATGACTTTGTGCGTTGCAAATACATGCAAGAAATATTAAAAAGTTTAACAATATATATCTCATAAAAGTAGATTTAATTTTCTAACGACAAAATCAATTCAAATGTTGTAGCGTTTCCCCTTTTTTCATTTTATTATACTGTAGCGCTAGAAGTATCATGACATCTGAAAAAGTCTTCATAGCATCTTTCGTTTCTTCCGAGATCTCTTGCTTACGCAGACGAAGAACCATTAATCCGTATAACGCCGTTAAGTATGCCTCTACTTCACTCAATGCCTTCCCGTTTGCTCTTTCGCGATAAGCGTCTAAATTTTCTTTCGCGCGTTCATTCGCTGCTATGTATTCATCGTCGCGAAGAAGGGTATTCAAAGTCGTGTGAAGCAAATTCAATTCAGAGAGAACTTCTTGAACTTCTTCCACATTACCCTTTTCTTCAGCGTTACTGCGCTTCATGCTTTTGGCTAATCCTACGAACCACGTTTTTTCTTCCTGAATTTTTTCTTCGGTTGGAAGGAACGAACGCAAGAAGCCATCGAGCGATTCAACATCCATGTTCACAGCACGAAGCAAGTCTTGCATCTGCCACATGTAAATAATATACTCGGCTATGTTCTCGGCGTATTTGCGTTCTGCGATAGTCATTACTTCGATTGCTTTTCAGTTTCGTATTCTGCGTTTAATCCCTTCACAATTTCAACGGTTAAATCATACAACGGATTAGCAAATAAAATAAGTGGCGCTGTGCTTTGGTAAGAAATAATGTAATCCCAACCGTTCGCCTTCGCATAATTCGCAGTAAAGACTTCCAACTTTTTTCTCAAGTCTTCTTGCATGGCAGATTCATTTTGCATAAGAAGTTGCTCTTCTTGTTGTTGAATCTGTGCCAATTCATTTTGCAATTGTCCCAATCTATTTTGAACCGTAGCTTGCTCGTCGGCCGGCAAGTTTCCCTTTTGAGCATAAAGCACTAAATCATCAACTTCTTTCTGACGTTTTGCAGCTTCACCCTTCACCTTGGCTTCTGCTGCTGTAGCGCTTCTCTCTAACTCTGCTGATTTTTCGGTAATAAATAAATATTGTGCATTCAACGAATCCAAGTTCACATAAGCAATCTTCATTTGACCTGGGCTAATGGTATCCACCACCTTCGACTTTTCAGCCAACTCCATGGCGGCATTCAATTTATTCCACATAACCAACAAGGCCACAAAGGTTCCTGCGAAAAGAATAACTAGAATTAAATTAAACGCGAAAGGTTTCTTTACGGATTTGTTTTCTGAAAGTTGATGCTCCATGCTTTATGTAAATTTTGAAATTGATTTTCAACTTCGGTTAGAAATTCTTCGTTCAATAAGACTCTGACTGCCTCTATGGTCTTCACTGCCTCTTGATCAATCTTTATGGCTTGTTTATATGATGCGGCTTCGAACTCCACAATCCACTTGCCGTTCCAAGAATGGACAACAATGCGCATGCGCGAATGTGGAATGGTTTCAATGGCTCTCATAGTCTTGCGAATTTAATTGTTTTCTTCCACTTTCTTCGCCAAGTTTTTCAAACGAAGCATAATGAAGAAGGCCATAAGGGTGAAGCACATGGCCACGTATCCAACAATGTGATAGTTCTCTAAAGGCGCATTAGCGTTGGCTTGGGTAATAATACTCCCAGCTAAAGCAGCGCTTATGCCAGATGCTGTGCTTTGAGCTGCAGAATTCAAACTCATGAAACCAGCTCTGTGCTTGGGATTCACAACGCCGCTAACAATGGTGTTGGCGGGAATCATTCTTCCTGTTACCATCACGAAGAAAAATCCGGCAATGGTTAAGACAATCCACAAATCGGTTTCCGGAAGATTTGTGTTAATGAAAATAGGAATGAGCGAAAGCAATGCGAAGAATCCGAACACTTTAAATCTTCCAATTTTATCAACTGCTCTTCCAATTAAAATACTGCTAATTACAGTGCAGAATCCACCAACCAAATAAATGTACTTCACTTCGTGTTGTTCCAATTTCACATTGGAAATCATGTACGGAGTTAGGAACGAAATAATGGTGAACTGTCCAAGCACTAATAAAACCGTAAACAACAACGCATTCCTTTGTGCAACATTTGAGAACGTTGCTATAAGGGTTTCCATCGGTTCAAACTTGTGAGTTCTGCGTTCCAAATGATCGCGCAACGGCGGCAACGCTTTCCAAGCCATGAACCAAAACGGAAGACTGAGTGCACTCACCATGTAAAAAGGCACATGCCAATTTCCATCAAAAAAATCGACCATGGTTAGGGCCATGGGAACACCTAAGATAGAGGCCAATGA
>CANIBZ010000063.1 GCA_947466425.1 Flavobacteriales bacterium | reverse complement strand
TCACTCTAGTTACCCCTCGACTTGCATGTGTTAGGCCTGCCGCTAGCGTTCATCCTGAGCCAGGATCAAACTCTCCATTGTAAATTGTTTAATCTTGTGGCTCAATAATTTAACCTGTTATCTGCTGCATTATATCAAAGAACTTTTTCAATTTTATTTAATCCCGTTTTCAACCTTCGTTGATTCGATTACTAAACTTTTTCTTAACCTTAAAGTCACATTGTTTCTTTAAAGCGGACGCAAAAGTACTCATAATATTCATCCGTGCAAGTGTTTCAGTAAAATATTTTTTATTTATTTTCTCGACTAACACGCAATGCACTCAAATATAATGTCCTATACACAAAACTTTTTTTGCTTTATTGTTAGGACAATCGTTTGCCACCGCGAAAAACAACACCGTTTATAATAGTTTGATCCACTTTCGCACGTAACATCTCCTTCTCAGAGGCCTTCAAAATATCTAAATTCAACACCGTAAAATCTGCCAACTTTCCAACTTCAATCGATCCCTTTTCGGCTTCTTCAAAATTAGATACCGCCGCCCAAACCGTCATTCCATATAACGCCTGAATGGCTGTTAACGATTCATTCGCTGCGAATGTTTCACTTCCATCTTTAAATTCCTTTCGGAAAACAGCGGTGTAAAACGTTCGCAAAGGATCCATGACTTCCACAGGGAAATCTGTTCCCAAGGCCAACATGTTTGAATAACCTAACAATCGTTTATAGTTGTATGCATATCTCAAACGCGAAATCCCCAATCGTGACAAAGCCCAAGGAGCGTCACTAATGGCATGCGTAGGCTGAACGCTCGGTATTACACTGTATTGCTGAAACAACGCGAAATCGGACGAGTCTACCACCTGAGCGTGCTCAATTCTCCACCGCTTGTCGTTCAATCCCTCCAACAATTCGCCATACCATTTCAACACAACCGCATTTGCGCTGTCGCCAATGGCGTGCGTGCATACCTGAAATCCTCTTGAATAAGCCGTTGCAAATCTGAATCTGAAATAACCCGCATCATTTAACAAGGCTCCCTTCGTGGTAAGAACATCTGCATACGCTTTTTTCAAGCAAGCCCCTCGACTGCCCAACGCGCCATCGGCCATGAACTTTATACTTCGTATTTTCAACATGGAAGACGCTGTATCTGGACCTCTTTCCATCCAATATTGGAAGTCTTTGTCAGAGGCATTCAACATGGCATAAACCCTTAAATTAAAGGTTCCACTTTTCTGCAACGAATCAATTATTTTCAAATCGTCCGTATCTATTCCAGCTTCATCTATGGTTGTTAATCCGGCCGCAATGCAGTCACTTTGCCCTTCCATTAATAGTGCTGCCTTTTCTTTATTCGAAGCAAGTGGAATTGCATTTAAAACTTTGGTCATGTCGTTGTCTAACAAAACACCATTTTCCACCTGAACCCCTGCCCTTCTCATGGCTTCGTCATTAGCGATTGCAGCATGCCCGTCGATACGAATAAGCACAACTGGAGTTTGCGGAAATAAACTATTCAATGCTGAATTGGTTGGAATTCCGTCTGGACGAACATTTCCTTCTGACTGTAATGTCCAATCGTTCTGATCCCATCCTCTTCCAATTAACCATCCGCTTGCTCGTTTAACAGGAAAGTTCTTGCACTTCTCAACGATTTCATTCCATGAATTAGTTCCAACTAAATCAAGATCATTTTTCATGAGTGAATAACCCAACAAGTGGGCATGTGCATCTATGAAACCGGGATAAACATGTTTCTTTTCCATATCATATATGGAAGGGGATTTGTACCCGTTGAGAATTTCGTTTTCCGGACCTACAGCCACTATTTTTCCATCGCGAATAGCAACGGCTTCATAAGTGTCGTTGTTTGCATTTAAACTGTGGAAGGTTCCGTTGTGAAGAATAAGATCTACTTGTTCTTTCGGCGAGCAGCTCGCGAATGCGATGCTAACAATTGCTATAAAAAAATAACGCATTTTATTTTCGATAAACCACATTCGCATTGGGCTGTGCCGTTGGCATAATCACCAATTCTTGAATGCAGACGTGTTCAGGTAAATTCGATAAAAACCAAACGGTGTTGGCTATGTCATGTCCGTTCAACGGCATGAATCCTTTATACACAGCATCGGACGTTTCTTTATTCTGATCGAAACGCACCATGCTGAATTCTGTCTCTGCAGCGCCAGGAGCAATCTCTCCCACACGCACCCCATACGCAGCAGCCTCAAGACGCATGCTTTCCGAAAGCATTTTCACGGCGGCCTTAGTGGCGCCATAAACATTTCCACCTACATATGAATTTCTTCCCGCAACAGAACCGGTGTTAATGATGTACCCACTGCCCTGCTCCTTCATGATAGTCAATACCGCTTTCGCGACATACAAAAATCCTTTAATATTGGTATCGATCATTTCTTCCCAATGATCTAAATTGGCATGAATCAATTCGTCTTTCCCTCGAGATAATCCTGCGTTATTGAAAAGAACATCGATGTGTTTGAAGGAAGTTGGCAATGATTGAAAAAACGTAGTGACTTCTTTTTCGTTTTGAACGTCTAGTGAATGAACGAGCAATTGGTCCTCACTTCCAGCTAGTAATTTCAATTCATTCAAAGGTTCTATTCTTCTTGCGAGAGCGATGACCTTCCAATTGTTTTTCAAAAATAATTCAGCGGTGCATTTTCCAAATCCGGAACTTGCCCCCGTAATGCAGACTGTCTTTTGCATGGCTTAGTTGAATTTCACCAACACAGATTCAATAATACTTGCGGCTTCTTCGCAACGCTTTTCAGCGCGAGCCATAAGACCGAAAACTTCTTGTTGCTTAATGAGTTCAATGGGATCGGCTCCATCGCTGAAAAGCTTCGCAATTGAAGTCTCCTGAAGGACGTCCATTTTGCGCTCTAAATCACGAATAGCAGCAATTCTCTTTCTCGCCGATTCAGAATATCTGAATTTCTTCAAGTTTTCCATTAGCTCTTCCAAGACTTTCGTGCTGTCCCAAATCACTTGTGCCATTTCACCAAAAACAGCAGGTATGTTATGAATTTTGTACAATTCAATGCGCTTGGAAACTCCGTACATATCATCTACGATGTCATCAATTACAATGGCCAATTGATAAACCTCTTCTCTGTCGAAGGGCACATTGAAATTGGCCTCAACTTCTAACTTTAATGCATCTGTTAAATCATCTCCTACGTGCTCTAAATCATAAATCTCGCTATGTAATTGCATGCGTTTTACACTATCAACTTCAAATGATTCCTTCAGTATTTTCGCAGTGCGAACTGCATTTGTAACAGCAGCTTGAAAAAGCGGGAAACATTTCTTGTCCTTAGGCACTAATATTTGAAGAATTGAATTCAGGTTGATTGACATTTCACGTAAATTTTAGAGCACGAATGTAAGGTCAAAAAGTTATTTCAATGTGACCAAATTGTTTTGATTCGTATTAAAGTTGAATTACCTATTTTTGCGGTCTAATCAAATTTCAAAAGAATGAGTTGGTTCAAGAGAAAAAACAAAGGTATTACCACACAGAATCAAGAGAAGAAGGAAATTCCAGAGGGGTTGTGGTACCAATGTCCCGAGTGTAAGCACGTTGTTACCAGTGAACAGCATGCAGAACATGATTGGGTTTGCGAGGCGTGTGAGTATCACGAAAAAATTGGGTCGTTACAGTATTTCTCCATATTCTTCGATGAGCACGAGTGGGTTGAAATTGCAGAGCACATGAAAAGTGCCGATCCATTGACGTTCACCGACACGAAGAACTACAAGGATCGCATTAAGACTACCATTGCGAAAACAGGATTGAAAGATGCATTGCGCGTTGGTTTTGGTAAAATTGAACATGAGAATGCGGTAGTCGCCTGTATGGACTTCGCTTTTATTGGCGGTTCTATGGGATCTGTAGTTGGAGAAAAATTTGCGATGGGTGTAGATAAAGCCATTGAAGCACATTGTCCGTTTATCTGCATTTCGAAATCAGGTGGCGCTCGCATGATGGAAGCTGGATTCTCTTTGATGCAAATGGCGAAGACTTCCGCGAAGTTGACACAGTTGGCTGCAGCAGGACTTCCATATATATCTATCTTAACTGACCCCACGACTGGTGGAGTTACAGCATCTTTCGCTATGTTGGGCGATTTAAACATTGCTGAACCTAAGGCTCTAATTGGATTTGCCGGACCGCGAGTGGTGAAGGAAACCATTAAGAAGGATTTACCAGCAGGATTCCAAAGTTCAGAGTTCGTTTTAGAGCACGGATTCCTTGACTATATTGTGAAACGGACTGAAATGAAGAAGCGTTTGGCGCTTACCTTAAGTCACTTAAAATAAATCTTGCATTCACGAAAAGAAATTTCGTATCTTTGCACCCCACTTTCAAGAAAAGTAATATTTACTTGGAGGCTCACATAATAATCACTAAAAAAGTATTGGCATGTACCTTACAACAGAAAAAAAACAAGAGATTTTCGCTAAACACGGTAAATCTGCAACAGACACAGGTAGTTCAGAAGGACAAATTGCTTTGTTCACCTACCGTATTGCTCACTTAACTGAGCACTTAAAAAAGAATAAAAAAGATTACGGCACACAACGTTCGTTGATTGCATTGGTTGGTAAGCGTAGAAGCTTATTGGATTATTTGCAAAAAGTTGACATCGCTCGTTACCGTGCAATCGTAAAAGAACTTGAATTACGTAAGTAATACTCAGGCATAATTCAAAGAAAAGGCAATCTAACAATTGCCTTTTCGCGTTTTTTCTTAGAACTATATATCCGAAAATAAAAGAATGAAAATCGAAGCAATCACAACGACCATTGACATGGGTTCTTCTGCTCCAATTACCATTGAAACTGGTAAGTTAGCGAAGCAAGCACATGGTTCTGTAGTCGTTCGTCAAGGAGATACGATGCTCCTTGCAACCGTTGTAGCCAACGAAGAAGCAAAAGAAGGGTTAGACTTCCTTCCTCTAACGGTAGAGTACCGTGAAAAATATGCCGCTGTGGGTCGTTTCCCAGGTGGTTATTTCAAACGTGAAGCACGTCCATACGACGACGAGATTTTAGTTTCTCGTTTGATCGACCGCGCTTTACGTCCTATGTTCCCTGAAGATTTCCACAGTGATACACAAGTTGTTGTTTCATTGATTTCTGGAGATACTGAGCACATGCCAGACAGTTTAGCTGGTCTTGCTGCGTCTGCGGCAATTGCAGTTTCAGATATTCCTTTCAACGGCCCTATCTCTGAAGTTCGTGTAGCGCGTATCAACGGTGAATTCGTTGTTAACCCTACTCGCTCTCAATTGGCTCTTGCCGATTTAGACATGATGATCGCAGGAAGTGCAGACAGCATTGTAATGGTTGAAGGTGAAATGAAAGAGGTGTCTGAAGAAGTTATGGTTGAAGCCATTGCTATCGCACACACTGCTATTCAATCGCAAGTAAAAGCTCAGTTGGAATTGGCATCGAAGGTTGAAAAGGCGACTGTAAAGCGCGAATACAACCACGAACCAAAAGACGAAGAATTGAAGAAGAAAGTATGGGACGAGTGTTATGACAAGTTCTATGTTGCTGTTAAGACTCCATCTGGAAAGAAAGAAAGAAGCGCAGCGTTTCACCAAATTGAAGAGGATTTTTTCGCACAATTCACTGCGGAAGAAAAATCTGCTAATGCATTCTTATTCAAGAAATATACCCATGATTGTTTGAAAGACGCTATGCGTCGCATGATTCTAGACGACGGTATTCGTTTGGATGGTCGCGATACACGCACCATTCGTCCAATCTGGTGTGAAGTAGATTATTTGCCAGGTGCTCACGGTTCAAGTGTTTTCACACGCGGAGAAACTCAGTCGTTGACTACCCTTACTTTGGGAACTAAACTTGACGAGCAAACCATTGACGGTGTGGTTCATCATAGAAGCGAAAAGTTCTTGTTGCACTACAACTTCCCACCATTCAGCACAGGTGAAGCACGTCCGATTCGTTCAACGGGTCGTCGTGAAATTGGACACGGTAACCTTGCACTTCGTGCATTGAAGCCTGTTCTTCCTGAAACTGAAAAATGTCCGTACACGATGAGAATTGTTTCTGACATTCTTGAGTCGAACGGATCTTCATCTATGGCTACTGTTTGCGCAGGTACACTTGCTCTAATGGACGGTGGTGTTCCTATTACTTCTCCAGTATCTGGAATTGCAATGGGATTGATCACAGATGAAAACGGAAAATATTCAATCTTATCAGATATCCTAGGAGATGAGGATCACTTGGGCGATATGGACTTCAAAGTAACTGGAACTTCGAAAGGAATTACAGCTTGCCAAATGGACATTAAGATCAAGGGTCTTTCCATGCAATTGTTGACAGACGCTTTGGATCAAGCCAAGCAAGGACGTTTGCACATCTTAGGTGAAATGATGAAAACCATTTCTGAACCTCGTGAAGATTACAAAGCTCACGCTCCACGTATTGTTAGCTTCGAAATTCCAACCGAAGAAATCGGAAAAGTAATTGGACCTGGAGGAAAAGTAATTCAAGAAATTCAGAAAACGACTGGCGCAACCATCTCTATTGAAGAGCGCGACAACAAAGGCTTTGTAGAAATTGCGTCTGCGGACAAGGCAAGCCTTGATGCTGCTGTGAATCGTGTGAAGTCAATTGTTTGGCCTCCGCAAGTTGAAATTGGAGCTGTTTATGAAGGTCCAGTTAAAACCATTCAACCGTTCGGTGCATTCGTTGAAATTATTCCTGGTCAAGACGGCCTTATTCACATCAGTGAATTGGAGTGGAGAAGAATAGACGATGTTAACGAGGTGTTGAAAGTTGGTGATTTGGTAAAGTTTAAAGTGTTAGGAAAAGATCCTAAGACCGGTAAATTGAAGCTTTCTAGAAAAGCTTTGCTTCCAAAGCCAGAAGAACAAAACTAAATTCCTGTTTTTTGCGTATTACAGAAACAGTGAATTAAACGAACGTTAAGCAAACATGAGACAGTTAAAAATTACAAAACAGGTAACCAACCGCGAGACCGCTTCCCTTGACAAGTATTTGCAAGAAATTGGTCGTGTGGATTTGATTACTGCCGAAGAAGAAGTTGAGTTGGCTCGTCGCATTAAACAAGGTGATCAACTTGCTTTGGAGAAATTGACTAAAGCGAATTTGCGTTTCGTTGTATCTGTGTCGAAACAGTATCAAAACCAAGGTTTATCTCTTCCCGATTTGATTAACGAAGGAAACCTTGGCTTGATTAAAGCGGCTCAGCGTTTCGATGAAACTCGTGGATTTAAATTCATTTCTTACGCTGTATGGTGGATTCGTCAATCTATTCTTCAAGCGTTGGCTGAGCAATCTCGTATTGTTCGTCTTCCTTTGAACAAGATTGGCTCGATTAACAAGATCAACAAAGCATTCGCTAAGTTGGAACAAGAATTCGAGCGTCCTCCTACTCCAGCTGAATTGGCCGAAGTGTTAGAAATGACTTTGGATGAAGTGAAGCAATCGTTGCGCAACAGCGGACGTCACGTATCTATGGATGCTCCTTTGAAAGACGGAGATGACAGCAGCTCTACGATGTACGATGTATTGCAAACGAACGACACTCCTTCTCCGGATACAGATCTATTGCATGAGAGTTTGCGTCGGGAGATTGAACGCTCACTTCGCACGCTTACAGCGCGTGAGGGCGATGTGGTTCGTTTGTATTTCGGTTTGAATGGTGAACACCCACTTACGTTGGAAGAAATCGGAGAGCGCTTCGATTTAACACGTGAACGTGTTCGTCAGATTAAAGAGAAAGCCATTCGACGCTTAAAGCACACAAGCAGAAGTAAGATTTTGAAATCTTATCTTGGATAAAATAAAAAGAGCCTCTTCTGGACTGCACCCAATAGTTTAGACGAAGTTAGTTATTAATTTCTATTGTAATGAGCCCGGTATTGTATCGGGCTCATTCCGTTTAAATTTAGTTTTATTCTTTCATGGTTGTAGTATTTAATGTATTGAGTAATTTCTGTTTTTAACTC
>CANIBZ010000062.1 GCA_947466425.1 Flavobacteriales bacterium | reverse complement strand
TTTTCTAGATCATGAAAAGATTGTTGTTTTAGAAGATGATTTGGTAACAAGTGCCAATTTTCTAAATTTCATGAATGAAGGCTTGATTCGATTTAACGAATCACCGTCAGTGTTTTCAATTTCGGGATATTCATTTAATTTAAATAAGAGTAATCAATCAGAGTTTTATTTTTTGAATCGAGGCTGGCCATGGGGCTGGTCCACATGGAAAAATCGATGGGAAAGAGTTGATTGGAATATGAGTGATTATGAAAGGTTTAGTGTTGATAGAGTATCTAAAAGACTATTTGCAAAAGGCGGATCAGATTTAAATCAAATGTTAAAAAAACAAATGAACGGCGACTTGGATTCTTGGGCCATTCGTTGGTTCTACGCTCAATTTAAAGAAAAAGGCTTAACACTCTATCCAAAGACCTCAAAAATACGAAACGTAGGTTTTGGAATGAATGCAACCCATACACGAGGCTCTTCAAAGCGCTATATTCCTATTTTTGAGGCGCAGAACGATGTGCACTTTGAATTTCCTCGAATAACACAGATTGACACAGAAATGCAAAAATCATTTCAAAAAAAAATGGGCTATATTGCTAGAATAAGGTCTAAAATCGAAACAATTTTGGGATTATGAGAAGGCTTTTAAGAAAGTTTAGAGATATTTTCTTAGTTCAAATTAAATATCGAAAGTATAAAATCAATAAGGGATTTCATGCTGGAAAACGCACGAATATTTGGGCAAAGTCTACAATGGTTATAGGAAAAAACTTTTATTTGGGAAGAGATTCTTTTATTGAAACCGATTGTATCATTGGTGACAATGTGATTTTTGGCAATCGGGTGGCTGTAGTTGGTAAATATGACCACAACTTTCAACAAATTGGCACACCAATTCGCTTAGCTTCCGCCATAAGAGATAAGCACTACAATTGGAAAGGAATAGATTTAGTAACTCGAATTGGCAATGATGTGTGGATAGGCTATGGTTCAACAATTACGCAGGGGGTGAATATTCATGACGGTTGTTTAATAGCAGCGGGTTCTGTGGTTACACGAGACACCGAGCCTTACGCTATTTATGCTGGAAATCCCGCAAAAAAATAAGAGATAGATTTGACTCGAACAAAGAAAAGGAAGAGCATGTGAGATTAATTGCAAGAAAGAAACTTTGAAAAAAAAAATTTTAGAGCTAAATATCTCTACTTTTTCTTTTGTCGATATCGTCAATAGAATTATTGAATTGGCAGTTTCCAATTCGTCATCCTACGTGTGCGTGGCGAACGTGCACATGACCATTGAAGCACACAATGACCGGGACTATGCGGAAATAGTAAATAAAGCAGATTTGGCAACTTCAGATGGAATGCCACTAGTATGGGCCCTCAGATTGCTTTACGGGATAAAACAAGAACGCGTTGCAGGGATGGATCTGTTACCCGAATTGCTCAATGCCGCTGAGGCTGAAGATATGGTTGTGTATTTTTATGGCGGTACAGAGGAAATGATGAGGCAAACCGAGAGGTTTGTAAAGATTCATTACCCACAACTCAAAAACGTCAGTTTCGAAAGCCCACCCTTCAGACCTCTCTCAATTCAAGAAGAAGAGGAATGTATTGACCGAATCAATGCATCAGGTGCAAACTTAGTTCTTGTTGTTCTGGGTTGTCCCAAACAGGAAAAATGGATGGCTTGCATGAAAGGCAAAATAAATGCCTGTATGGTCGGAATTGGGGGTGCCTTACCTGTTCTTGTGGGTATGCAGAAAAGAGCGCCCGAATGGATGCAAAATGCCGGATTAGAATGGCTGTTCCGCCTCATGCAAGAACCTCAAAGACTTTTCAAAAGATATTTTGTCACAAATTCCTTGTTCATTCTGCTTCTAACCAGGCAGTGTCTAGAAATTAAATTATTTCGTAAGCAAAAATAATTGCTAATTTCGCTTCTGTGAAAAAACAAGGTTTATCCTATTATTTCCCTCTTATTATTGGCGCGCTTGATGTTCTTGCGCTTGGACTTGCTATTTTGTTGGCCACCATTACCCGCTTCGGGAAAATTCAGAATCAAGGCAGTGGAGGGGAGTATTTCGACTTTTTAGCTTTGGCTCCAATTATTTGGTTGCTAATCGCTTCGCAAAACAAGCTCTATAGCCTTGTGCGTACAGACAGCATTGACAAGCAAATTCGGAAAATAATCTACACACTACTCCTATACTTCGGACTGATGTTTCTTGTCATTGTGGTGTTAGATTTCGATGAAATATCTCGCTTGTGGGTATTCTATCTCTCTTTATACCTTCTAATCTTATTAGTGACATTCAGAACCGTCTTCCACAAGACCAATATCGCATACAGACAAAAAGGAGGTAACTTTCGCCGAGTAGTCGTTGTAGGTAATGATAAGGTTAGCGCAACACTCTATAATTTTTTAGAGAAGAATTTGGCGTTGGGATATAAAGTAGATGGCTATTTTAATCCAACAACCGCTTACTTCAAACCCGGAGTTACGCCGAACATGAATTTCTTGGGTGATGCAGAGACCATTATGAGCTATCTCGAAACAAACAAGGTAGACGAAGTATTTTGGAAAGTAGGGCAAGACGAAGATGAATTATTGAAGGAACTGATTGATTACTGTGAAAACAATTTAATTCGATTTAAATTAATTCCTTATTTCGGAGTGCCTATTTCCGGAAGACAGCCCAATATAGATTCTTATCGCGGAATTCCTGTGGTTACCCTAAGGAAAGAACCCCTTCAACTTCCTTTGAACAAATTGTTTAAACGAATATTCGATGTAATCTTCTCTCTGCTAGCCCTAATTGTTCTTACGCCGCTCATATTTCCTTGGGTTGCAATGGCCATTAAATTGAATTCTAAAGGTCCGATCTTCTTTAAACAATTGAGATCGGGTGAAAATAACATGCAATTTTGGTGTTATAAATTCCGGACCATGGCAGTAAATGAGCTGAGTGATAAACTACAAGCCACCAAGAATGATGCACGAATTACCCGAGTGGGAAAGTTTCTGAGGAAATCAAATTTCGACGAACTACCTCAGTTTTTCAATGTTCTAAGAGGAGAAATGTCTGTTGTCGGTCCGCGCCCTCACATGCTTAAACACACAGAAGATTATAGCAAACTGGTGAGTAAATTCTTGGTGCGTCATTTCTCGAAACCAGGCATTACAGGTTGGGCGCAAGTAACCGGACACAGAGGCGAAACCAATGAGGTGAGCGATATGAAAAAACGCGTTGAAGCCGATATCTGGTATGTGGAAAACTGGTCGTTCGTTCTCGATATTCGAATTATCTTCATGACTGTTCGAAACATGATAGTGGGTGACGAAAATGCTGTATAAAATGGAGAATATTCTCATCACAGGCGGAGCCGGATTCATAGGCTCTCATGTTGTTCGACACTTTTTACGAACGCACGAGAATCTGCATGTCGTGAATCTCGACAAACTCACCTACGCTGGGAATCTCGAGAATTTGCGCGATGTTGAACATCTTCAGAATTATACTTTCGAGAAAGGAGACATTGCAGAGGCAACTTTTGTACAATCGCTTTTCGAGAAATACAATTTCGCAGGGGTCATTCACTTGGCCGCCGAGTCGCACGTAGACCGCAGCATCTCGAATCCCATGGAGTTTGTGCAAACGAATGTGGTGGGGACTGTTACCTTATTAAACTCTGCCGTAGCAAATTGGAAAAACAACTTCGAAGGAAAACGTTTCTATCACGTTTCTACCGATGAAGTATACGGAGAGTTACACAATCAAGAAGAGTTCTTCACCGAGCAAACTCCTTACGATCCGCGTTCGCCGTATTCCGCTTCCAAAGCGGCTTCCGATCATTTTGTGCGTGCCTACGGAAACACCTTCGGACTTCCTGTTGTCATTAGCAACTGCTCGAACAACTACGGCCCGAATCACTTCCCCGAAAAATTAATTCCACTCATCATTCACAATATCATTCACCAAAAACCTCTTCCCGTATACGGAAAGGGAGAGAATGTGCGCGACTGGTTGTACGTGGAAGATCACGCACGTGCCATTGATGATGTCTTCCACAAAGGAAAAATAGGGGAGACCTACAACATAGGCGGATTCAATGAATGGAAGAACATAGATGTAGTGAAGTTGCTCTGCAACATTCTTGATCGCAAATTGAATCGCGCTTCAGGAGAGTCGGAGAAACTGATTCAGTTTGTGACTGATCGTGCCGGACACGATTTGCGTTACGCCATAGATTCAACCAAGATTACGAATGAATTGGGATGGGAACCTTCGCTTCAGTTTGAAGAAGGATTGGAAAAAACAGTCGATTGGTATTTGAACAATTCCGGATGGTTGAACAACGTAACTTCCGGCAACTATCAGAATTATTACAACAGCATGTACGCGAACAGATAAGCTTATGAAAGGAATTATTCTCGCCGGCGGTTCCGGCACACGTCTTCACCCGCTTACACTCGCGGTGAGCAAACAGCTCATGCCGGTGTACGACAAGCCCATGATTTACTATCCGCTTTCGGTATTGATGCTCGCGGGTATTCGCGAGATATTGATAATTTCCACGCCACATGACTTACCTGGATTCAGAAAATTACTAGGCGACGGTTCGCAATTGGGATGCACGTTTGAATACGCGGAGCAACCTGAACCGAATGGACTTGCACAGGCATTTGTAATCGGAGAGGAATTTATTGGAAAAGACAAAGTCGCATTGATTTTAGGCGACAATATATTTTATGCAAGTGGTTTAAGTCAGTTGCTTCAGGCAAGCACTCAAGTTGAAGGAGGAAAAGTTTTCGCCTATCACGTGAACGATCCAGAACGATACGGTGTGGTGGAATTTGATTCAGAGGGAAAAGTAATATCCATTGAAGAAAAACCTTCAGAACCCAAAAGCAATTACGCTGTTCCTGGATTGTATTTCTACGATAATTCAGTTGTTGAAATTGCGAAGAACCTCAAGCCTTCTGCGCGCGGAGAATACGAAATTACCGACGTGAACCAAGAATACTTAAATCGTGGACAACTCACCGTAAGTGTTTTCAATCGTGGTACTGCTTGGCTAGATACAGGCACCTTCGCGTCGCTTATGCAAGCAGGACAGTTCGTTCAAGTCATGGAAGAACGTCAAGGACAGAAGATTTCCTGTGTTGAAGAGATTGCGTATCGGATGGGGTACATTAATCGAGAACAGTTGATTGCGTTGGCGCAGCCACTTTTGAAAAGCGGTTATGGAACTTATTTGTTGAGCCTATTACGGTAAATTGCTTCGCAGTAAATTAAAGTAAGTGGCTTCGCCGTAAGCCAGACTGTTCTAAATTACAGCCGTAGGCTATTTACTTTAACTTACATTTCGAAGAAATATTCATGTTTTGTCTTACCCCGCAGGGACTTATTGACCTAATATAAATTACTTCGCAGTAAGTTAAAGTAAGTGGCTTCGCCGTAAGTTATGTGTTTTCCAAGCATATTCAGATTTCAGGAAATTCAGAGCTTCTACGTTGAATGCAATGTTTGTTATATGATTTTAGCATAACAGAATTTTTTCAATCTTCAATGTTTAATTGAGATTTGAGAAAAAAACATGTACGATAAAAGTGAAGAGTTCGCACTGAGAATTATTAAGCTATTCAAGCATTTACAGACAAATGCAAAGGAATTCATCCTTTCCAAACAGATTTTAAGAAGTGGAACATCCATTGGTGCAAACTTGAATGAAGCACGTGGTGCCGAATCTACTCGAGATTACATCCATAAACTTCATATTTCATTTAAAGAAACCTACGAAACACAGTATTGGTTGAGACTGCTGCACAAATCTGATTATCTCACTGCGAAACAATTCGAATTACTCGATTCGGCTTGTACAGATTTAAGAAATCAAATTGCAAGAACGTTGATTAGTCAGAAGAAAAAACTTAAATGAGAAACTGCGTTATTACGTCGCAGACACTTACTTTAATTTACATTTCGAAGAAATACTTATGTTTGGACTTACGGCGAAGCCAATTACTTCAATTTACCCACGCAGTGGACTTACCCCGCATTTAGCATTTCATTTTTTATTAGCTCAATTCTCTGCATAAGTTCAAATTGCGCTTCAGCAATCTCTTTAGCAGAAGAAACTTCCTTCCTCAAAGAAAAATAAAACTTAATCTTCGGCTCGGTGCCACTCGGACGAGCACTGATCTTGCTGCCGTCGATGAGGATGAATTGCAAGACGTCTGAGCTGGGGTAGGGAAGTGTTGTTACTTCACCCGAAATCATGTTTTTGCATGTGCCTGCTTTCACGTCGTGAAGCTCGGCAAGCGCTACTCCGCCAAGGGTTGTAGGAGGGTTGTTGCGTATGCGCGACATCATGCTCTGAATCTGCGCCAGGCCGTCTATTCCCTTCAAAGTAATACTTACCAACTCTTCCTGGAACACACCGTGTTGCAAGTAAAGGTCTTTCAACATGCCCCACATCGTCGTTCCTTTGCTTTTCGCATATGCCGCTATCTCTGCAAACTGAACGGCCGACAACGCAGCGTCCTTGTCGCGAACAAAATCGCTGACCAAATATCCGTAGCTCTCTTCTCCTCCGGCTACGAAATTCTCTTTTCCTTCTTTCTCTTTAATCAATCCCGCAATGAATTTGAATCCTGTAAGCGTGTCGTAACAAGGCACATCGAACGACTGCGCAATGCGTGCAATCAATTCAGTTGTCACAATGGTCTTTCCAATAAACGGATGTTCAGGTAATTTTCCTTTTTCCTTTCCAACCAACAAACGGTAATACACCAACAAGCTTCCCGCTTGATTTCCATTAATCAACACCAATTCATTCTGGTCGTTTCTCACCGCCAACCCCACACGATCGGTATCGGGATCAGTACCCAAAACCAATTCAGCATTCACCTTTTCTCCCAATTCCAACGCCATCTTCATAGCAGACTTCTCTTCCGGATTCGGCGATTCCACCGTAGGGAAATTCCCATCAGGCACCGCCTGCTCTTCCACCACACTCACATTCGAAAATCCCAACGCTGCCAACGTCTTCGGCACCAATGTTATCCCCGATCCATGTATAGATGTGTACACAATGGAGATGTCATTCTCACTCTTCACAGCCTCTTCCGAAAGCGTTAATCCACGAACGAGTTCTAAGTATTTTTCTTCTACATAAGACGGAACCTCTTGAACTAACGTTAGATTCTTCGAAAGGTCTTGCGAAGCATCTTGCACCGAAGGTGCATCTTGTGCAACATCTTGCAACGCACGTGCATCTTTCGAAGAATCTTGCGTAGCATCTTGTGCAACATCTTGCAAAGCATTTGCATCTTTGCCAGTCATGGCAATCTTCACCTCATTGATTATGCCCGAGTCATTCGGCGGCAAAATCTGCCCGCCATCGCTCCAATAAACTTTGTAACCATTGTACTCTTTCGGATTGTGCGAAGCGGTGATAACAATACCTGCTGTGCATTTCAATTCACGAACGGTGAACGACAACAACGGCGTAGGACGCAATTCAGAATACAGATAAACACGAATGCCATTTTCAGCCAGAATATCTGCCGCAATCTGCGCGAAGTAACTCGAGTTATTCCTCGAGTCATACGCTATCGCTACCGAACCTTCTCCACCCACTTGCGCATGGTGTTTCAAAATATAATTAGCCAAACCTTGCGTTGCTATACCCACGGTATACTTGTTCATGCGCATACTTCCCACACCCATCACACCTCGCAGCCCTCCCGTTCCAAATTCCAAATCAGAATAAAACGAATCAATAAACAACTTCTCATCTTCACGCTCCATGCGTTCAATCTCTGCACGCGTCTCTGCGTCTAAATCGTAAGTCTTCCACAAGCGTGCTTTTTCTTTGGCGGATTCTAAGGGAGTCATGTGCTGGGTTGTTTAATTACAAAAATAGTGAGGTTTGCAAGATTCTTCGAAAGATGTTTCACAAGATGCTTCGCAAGACCGCTTCGCGGAGTGTCATCCGGAACGGTCATCCAGGAAGTGGTCATCACAACGTGTTGTGTCATCCAGGAAGTGGTTAAGAGCCCCATAGGGCGACATGTGAAATGCCCCCAGTGAAGCTGGGGGATAAAATCTCAGCTAATGAATTAATTTTTAAGAGGTGAGTGTCTCGTCCTAAAATGAGTTTACACAAAAATTAAAAAAATGAAAGAAAAGTGTAAACCATTATTAGGACAATTAATCGATGGGAAATTATTCTTATCCAACGAAGAAAAATTAGAAATCGTAAACG
>CANIBZ010000061.1 GCA_947466425.1 Flavobacteriales bacterium | reverse complement strand
GCTTGTTCGAAAAGGAATGGAAACTGCGCTTGATCTTCGTGCCGAATTTTGGCAGAATTTAGAAAACGAAACAACACGCATTTTACAATGAAGCACCCCTTAATACAAGCCTACGAGAGCGATTTTTTTAATGAAGAGGAAAAGTATTTTGTTCAAGATTGTTTGGGTGCATACATCCGTTCGTTCAATATAAGAAGCGATACCGACAAGTGGCGCGAATTCATTGCTGAATTGAATTCAACTGAAAAGCAATGGGCTCTTCACGCGTTAATGACTGACGATGAGTTGAAGGTGAATGCCTTGTTTGAAGAAGGAAAGAATGACATTGAAGTAGACATGACCTTGCATGAATTATTGGATTTCACTTACGAGCAAGTTTTGTTTCTTCGTTTGAAACCTTTAACCGACGCGGTTTTGTTGAAGACATCGTTAGCTCCTGATGAAGAAGACGCTCTGTTTGAAAAGCACATAGACAAAGCAAGCGGAAAGGAATTGTACAGAAACACGGTAGAAAAGTTGAATGTAGACTTCTTTGTTGAGCGTTTAGATTTTCCCTTGGAAGTATTAGACCCTCGCATTGTTCGTGTATCTGCGAATAAGAACAACGAGCTTCATAAGCACGCTCACGAAACTGTATTTGTGTTTTTCAAAGGAAGTGGACAAGTATTGATTGATGACGTTACGGTTCCTGTTCAACCGGGAAGTATTGTTTATGTGCCGCGCTGGGCCATGCACCAGTCGCAAAATTTGAGCAACGAAGAAATGGTATTTTTAGCGGTCGCCGATTTCGGATTTACAGAAAAAGCATTCATTGGAAATTACCTGAAGACCGCACGAATGAAATAGTTCT
The DNA here is from genome assembly GCA_947466425.1 of Flavobacteriales bacterium. Lineage (GTDB taxonomy): Bacteria > Bacteroidota > Bacteroidia > Flavobacteriales_D > Sanyastnellaceae > CAIZGX01. Next base: position 7,709 of record CANIBZ010000061.1, on the reverse strand, counting down.
GTTGTAATCTTGCAACCGATATGTTGAAAGCGAGACAGCCAGGAATGGTATTCATTTTTATAACCATCTTAATTGATGTGATTGGATTGGGAATTATTATTCCCGTACTCCCAGATCTTATAGCCTCTCTTACCCACTCTACCATTACGGAAGCGGCCACTTGGGGCGGATGGCTCATAGGAGTTTATGCATTCATGCAGTTCTTTTTTTCTCCGATGATGGGCGCATTGAGCGACTCTTACGGAAGGCGTCCGATTATCTTAATTTCTTTGCTTGGGCTCGGATTGGATTATTTGCTCATGGCCGTTGCTCCGAATATTACGCTTCTTTTTATTGGTCGAATTTTAAGTGGAATTATGGGTGCGAGTTTCACGGTTGCGACGGCTTACATTGCAGATGTATCGACGCCCGAGAAGCGTGCGCAGAACTTTGGGATGTTGGGCGCAGCCTTTGGATTGGGCTTTATTCTCGGGCCTGTTATTGGCGGCTTGTTGGGAGATATGGGAGAGCGCATTCCGTTTTATGCAGCCGCTATTTTGTCTTTGTTGAATTTCGTTTACGGTGTATTTATTCTACCGGAATCGCATCCTGTAGAGAACAGAAGAAGTTTTGAATGGAAGCGCGTAAATCCGTTTACCAGTATAAAGCGACTGGGCCAATACAAAGGAATGATGGGATTGATTGTCGCTTTCTTCTTTTTATATCTTGGCAGCTTTGCCATTCAGAGCACGTGGTCGTTTTTTGGAAAGGCACAATTTCATTGGGATAACGCAGATGTTGGATATTCGCTCGGTGCTGTGGGCGTGCTCATCTCGTTGGTCCAAGGCGGGTTGATTCGGTATACGAGCAGGGTTTGGGGACCAACGAAATCGATCGTGATCGGAATGGCATTCGCGGCAGTGGGTTTAATTCTGTTTTCGTTCGCGAATGCCGGATGGATGATGTACATCATTCTCATTCCCTATTGCATTGGAGGAATCTCCACGCCTTCGCTTCAAGGATACATGAGCAATCAAGTGCCGTTGAATGAACAAGGCGAAATGCAAGGTTCGCTTTCTTCTATGGTAAGCATCACGGCTTTTTTAGGTCCGCTAATTATGACTCAGACTTATTCGTATTTCGCAAGTGATCACGCTGTGGTTAGCTTTCCCGGAGCGGCCTTCATGCTTGGTGCCCTTTTCACCCTGCTGGCTTTGGTTCTTACCCTTCGAGCCCTAAAAAAAATGTAACATGAGAAAAGCTTTATTCCTCGATAGAGACGGCGTCATTAACCATGATCCTGGAGACTACACGTATTCACTCGATGAATTCGTGATTCTTCCAACCGTAATGGAAGCCTTGCAATTAGCAATTTCCAAAGGATTCGAATTGGTGGTGGTAACCAATCAAGCGGGAATCTCTCGCGGACTTTATACCAAAGAAGAAGTGGATCGCATTCATGATTTTTTCCAATCGGAATGCAAAAAAAACAACGTTGAAATTTTGGAGTTCTTCTACTCAGTTCATCATCCAGATATCTGCAACTCGCTCTCACGCAAGCCCGCAGGCTTGTGGGTAGAACGCGCTTGTGCGAAATACAACTTCGACAAAGACGCGAGCGTTATGATCGGAGATCGCGACCGCGATGTTTTGTGCGCCAATGCTGCTGGAGTTCGCGGAATTCAAATGGAAAAGAACGGAGATCTGTTGGAATACGTCAAAGCGCTTTAAGATGTTAGTTTGCTCGAACGGAATATTCACTGAAGAAACAGAACTTCATCTCGATGTTCGAGCCAATCGCGCCTTCCGCTACGGAGATGGATTTTTCGAAACCATTCGTTTCGAAAATAACCGCATACCCCTTTTCAAGCATCATTTGAATCGCATAGAAGCCTCAAACAAATTCTTTAAGTTCGATCCTTCAACTTTTTCATTGACAGAAATTGAAAGTCTTATTCGACAAACCTTTCAATTAAATAAAATTGAATCTGGAATTGCACGTGTGAGTATTTTCAGAACGAGCGAAGGACGCTACACTCCCATTCAAAACGAAAGTAGTTTTTTGATTGAAGTCACCGAACAAACGTTCGGTTCTTATTTTTCTTTGTTGAAGGAAGTGGGGCTTTCCTCCCAAACCGTTTTGCATGCACATGCCTTTTCACATTTGAAAACAATGAACGCGCTTCCCTATGTCTTCGCGGCCATGGAAGCGAAGGAGAACAATTGGAACGAGTGCCTTCTTCCAAATACAAAAAATGAAATTGCCGAAGGAACGTGGAGTTCTTTGGTGTGGATGGAAGAAGATCAGTTGTTTACTCCTCCCCTTTCAAGCGGATGTGTAGACAGCACCCTAAAGAACGCATTGAAGGAAATGCTTCAATCAAAAGGAAAAGTTTTAAATGAAAAAGTTTGTCAGCTTTCCAACCTTCAAGAAGCACAAGAAGTTTGGCTGCTGAATGCCACGCGCGGAATACAGGCAGTTTCGCACTTTCAAGATAAAATCTACTCACACGCCAAGGCATTGGAAATGGCTTCCGAACTAGAAGATTTTCTTTCCAAATAAACCCCTCTCCTTTCGTATTTTAGCCCCGCTATGAAATTAAATCTTCGTCAACTTTTTACTGCAACCGTTTTGTCTGTTGCATTTTTTAACGCCTTTGCGCAACCACAGGTGAATCCTTGGAACGATAAATTCCGTCAGTTGGGTTCCGATGAACTAGCCACCCCGAATACTTATCGCACAGCGAGCGGAGCTCCGGGAACCGACTACTGGCAGCAGCAAGTCGATTATAAAATGAAGATTCGTTTAGACGACGACATTCAAAAGATTCATGGTGAAGAGACCATCACGTACCACAACAACTCTCCGGATGTGTTGTATTACTTATGGATTCAGCTCGATCAGAACATCTACGCGAAAGACAACAACTCTGCGAAGATTGAGCAAATGAAGATTAGCGATCAAATGCAAACCAACGACCTTATTGATTTGTATCCTTGGTTTGATGGTGGTTTCAAGCTTGATAAAGTAGCAGATGCAGCTGGAAAAGATTTGCCATACACTGTAAATCAAACGATGATGCGCATTGACTTACCGAAACCCATTCAACCGGGACAATCGTACTCTTTCCAAATTAATTGGAACTACAACATCAACGATCGTATGCGCCTTGGTGGAAGAAGCGGTTATGAATATTTCGATACAGACAAGAACTACTTGTATACCATTGCGCAATACTACCCGCGCTTGGTTGCATACATGGATTACAGCGGATGGCAGCACAAACAGTTTTTGGGATCTGGAGAATTCACGCTTGATTTCGGAAATTACGAAGTGGCCTTAACTGTTCCTTCAGACCACATTGTAGCGGCTTCTGGGGTATTGCAAAATCCGAAAGATGTCTTGACACCGGAACAAGTAGCTCGTTACAACAAAGCGAAAACAAGCACCGAGCCTGTCATCATTTGCACACAAGACGAAGCCATTGCGCGTGAGAAAGGACATGAGAAAGCCATGAAGACCTGGGTATTCAAAGCTGAAAACGTTCGTGACTTCGCTTTTGCTACTTCAAGAAAATTCATTTGGGATGCGCAGTCGGTAGACATTAACGGAAAGAAACCCATGGCCATGAGCTTCTATCCGAAAGAAGGCAATCCTCTTTGGGAGCAATACAGCACGCGAGTTGTAGCACATACGTTGAAATCATACAGCGCTCATACAATAGACTATCCTTATCCGGTTGCCATTAGCGTTCACGCAAAATGGATTGGCATGGAATACCCAATGATTTGTTTCAATGGTGGAAGACCAGAAGCAGACGGAACGTATAGCGAAGGAACTAAAACGGGCATGCTGTCTGTTATTATTCACGAAGTGGGACACAACTTCTTCCCTATGATTATCAACAGCGACGAGCGTCAGTGGACTTGGATGGACGAAGGGTTGAATACCTTTTGCGAATACTTGGCAGAAAAAGAATGGGATCGTGAATTCCCTATCCGTCGCGGTCCTGCAAGAAACATTGTAGATTACATGAAGGGCGACAAAACGAAGATGTCTCCGATTATGACAAACTCTGAAAGCATTTATCAATTTGGAAACAACGCATACGGAAAGCCTGCAACCGGATTGAACATTCTTCGCGAAACCATTATGGGAAGAGAGTTGTTCGACTATGCATTCAAAGAGTATTGCAGAAGATGGGCATTCAGACACCCTACTCCAGAAGATTTTTTCCGCAGCATGGAAGATGCAAGTGCTGTTGACTTGGATTGGTTCTGGAGAGGTTGGTTCTACACAACAGAGCATTGCGACATGAATTTGAAAAGTGTTCGCGAGTTCACCATCAACGGTCATGATCCGAAAGTTGAAAAGGCTTTGTTGAAGGCGAAAGCCGATGCGCAACCAGCAGACATCTCATTAACACGCGACAAGCAAGAAGGCATTATCCCAATCGTAGATCAGAATCCGATTACCCGCGATAAATACAACGACGACAATCCGTATGAAGTAACCGCTGAAGACGAAAAGAGATACGACGAGTACAAAAAGAACTTGACTCCGGAAGAGCAAAAGCTTTTGAACGAAACGAATTACTTCTATGAGCTTACAGTTGAGAATGTTGGTGGATTGCTCATGCCTGTAATCTTCGAATTCACTTTTGAAGATGGAACGAAGCAGATTGAACGCATACCAGCTGAGATCTGGAAAATGTCTGAAGCCTCTGCTAGCAAGGTGTTCCGTTTTGGAAAGAAAGTAACCAACATTGCCTTAGACCCCTTATTGGAAACCGCAGATGTTGAGTTGAATAACAATTTCTGGCCAACGAGAAATGTGCCTTCGCAGTTTGAAATTTTTAAACAGAAACGCTAACAGGGGCGAAATATCTTTCGCCCTCTTATAAAGAAAGATTTTTCGCCAAGACAAGGGCGAAAGATTTTTCGCCCTTAAATAAGATTGAGGCGATTTAAAAGAGATTCCTTGAAACTACGACCGATGCTAATTTCTGCGGAAGGCATTTTGATCATCTGACGCGCCATGTCAATGTCTACAATACAATTGAGATTAATGACTGAGCTGCGGTTAACTTGCACGAAATCTTTTTGAGGAAGCTTTGCTTGCAATTCTTTTAAGGAAATCTTACAATTCACCAATCGCTGAGCCACAGAAATGCTGCTGTATTTTCCGTCCACTTCAATGTATTCAATATCAGCAATGGCGATCTTTTTTAACTTGTTTCCAATGCGCGTATACAAACATCCGTCTACAGGCATACTCTCGGTTACAAAGCCTATGGTCTCATTGGAATGTTCAACGGCAAGATCAATACTTCTTTCCAATTCAACACGAACAATGGGCTTCGCAATAAATGCAAGAGGGGCTAATTTCTTAGCCTTATTGAACGTCTCATCATTCGTGTTTCCAGTTAAAAATAGTATCTGGCATTTTCTAATTTGCAGCAGTTTTTTCGCCAATTCAATCCCATCGACATTTCCCTTGATTTCAATATCGGAAATAACAACATGAGGATTATGCACGGAATAAGCCACTAGCGCATCTACAGCGTTGTCTACTGAAGCTACAATCGTGTGTCCTAAATCTGAAATAATTACATCTAGTAAAGCGCGAATTAATTCATCGTCTTCAACTATTAGAATTCGGATTTTCGCAGTTTCAGAAACCACCAAGTCACTCTTTTCGTCCATAATATTCAAGCTGTTTAAGATTCGGCTAAATAACAACCAATAGAATTAACAAACAATACCTTATTGTTAAGTGTTGAAAAGCCACAATTTCAAAATGAAATTTCTGCTTTAATTTTGCACGGTATGAATATTTTCGCTCAAACTGAAACCGAAGAAGAAGTATTGCTTGATGTTGTTACTGATGAACAATATCAAATCGTTGTCTTCAACGATCATGTGAATACTTTCGATCATGTTATTCAATCGTTAATGTCCATTTGTAAGCACGAATGGATTCAAGCAGAACAATGCGCGCTGCTCATTCACACAACAGGAAAAACGGTTGTGAAATCGGGACCATACAAAGAGATGGAACGCATGTGCACTGCTCTTCACGACAGAAGCATTACTGCGGAAATCGAAAAAAAATAAGTATGTCGAACACCCGCTTGGATCAAATTCTAAAAATGTTAGAGACGCATCCAAGCGATCCTTTCCTGCATTACGCGACAGCCCTCGAATATGAAAAGCTCGAACAAAATGAACGGGCCATTGAAATTCTAGAAAAATTATTGCTCACTCAATCTGAGTATTTGCCCACCTATTACAAAACAGGACAACTTCACGAATTGGTTGGGAACAGCGAGCGAGCGATAGAACTCTATCTCGAAGGAAAGAAATTGGCTCGCATTCAAAAAGACTTCAAAACAGAAGGTGAACTTTCTGAAGCGTTGATGCTCTTAGATGTTTTCGACGAATGAGCATCACCCCTTCCCTACCCAAAATTGGATTTTACTGTAGCTCTATCAGTTGGGGCGGATTGGAGATGAATACCGTTCGCTATGCGCAAGCCTTTCAACAAGAAAATTTTGAAATTCAATTGTACGGTATTGAAGGAACTTCCTTCTTCCAATCAGCTACTGAATTGGGTTTGCCGATTCAGGCGGTTCCGCGAAACAAGAAATATTTCGACTTCAAGCATGCGCGAAGTCTTGCTAAGATTTTTCAAAAAGACGGAATTGAGATTGTCCATTTTCGCGACAATCGCGATTTAGATTTTTTAGGTTGGGTGAAATTTTTCTCTTCCCGAAAAATCAAATTGGTTTATCATCAGGCCATGCAATTGGGTGTTTCAAAGAAAGACATCTTACATACATTCCGCTTCAACCGAATAGATGCCTGGGTGTCTACGTTGAATTACATGCAACAGCAAGTGTGCACGCATACGCGTTTCCCAGTAGACAGACTTCATGTAATACCGCTAGGGACCAACATTGACAGCACTTCCATTCATTCCAAAGACGAAGCGCGCAATCTTTTGAATTTACCTTCCGATAAATTTCTCGTTGGTGTAGTTGGAAGGTTGGATGAAAAGAAAGGTCAGCTTGAAGTGATTCAAGCACTTTCATTGTTGAAGGAAAGTGAGAAAGACATTCACGTTGTTTTCGTTGGAGATAAAACAAAGAATGAAGCCGATGCCTATATTCAGAAATTGCAACATGCCATTGAGTTTAATCATCTTCAGGAGAAAACAACCTTCCTTCCTCATCAATCAGATATGCAACTATTGTATGGTGCATTTGATTTGGTTATTGTACCTAGTTGGGAGGAAACCTTTGGAACCGTGACCATTGAAGCCATGGCGAGTGGGGTTCCTGTGATTGGAAGCAACACCGCCGGAACGGCAGAGATCTTAGGCAATGAGAAATTCCTTTTCCAACCGAAAAATAGCTTGTCGTTAAGTCAAACATGGTTGGAAGTCATGAATAACGATGAGTTGCGCGTTGATTGGGCCATTCACCTTCAACATAAATTTCAGGAAAAATATTCCATGAAGGCCAGCATGTCGGCATGGAAGCAGCTACTTTTTAAAACTATAGAATAACACAAAAATAATTTTTGAATATTTACCAATTGCGTTGTATCCTTGCACTGTTGAAAGCATATCGCTTTCCAATTCCCAACATTACATTTTGAATTTCATTTCCCCTACATGTACGATATTTTAACATTAAACGCCATGAAAGTGGCAGAGCTGAAATCTG
>CANIBZ010000060.1 GCA_947466425.1 Flavobacteriales bacterium | reverse complement strand
CAAACGGATGTACAGCAACCACAAACATCACTGTAACTGAGCCAACGGCATTAACTGCAGGTTCAACAGCAACAAGTATATCTTGTAACGGCGGATCAGCGACAGTTACTGTAACAGCAGCAGGCGGCACAGGTCCATTCACTGGAACCGGCAACTTCACGGTGAGTGCAGGAACATATACTTACACGGTAACCGATGCAAACGGATGTACAGCAACCACAAACATCACTGTAACTGAGCCAACGGCATTAACTGCAGGTTCAACAGCAACAAGTATATCTTGTAACGGCGGATCAGCAACAGTTACAGTAGCAGCAGCAGGTGGTACTGGTCCATTCACTGGAACCGGCAACTTCACGGTGAGTGCAGGAACATATACTTACACGGTAACCGATGCAAACGGATGTACAGCAACAACAAGCATCACGGTGACTCAACCAACTTTGCTTACTGCTTCTATATCGTCAACACCGATTTTATGTAATGGAGGAACCTCAGTCATTACTGTTTCAGCTGCCGGTGGAACTGGTCCATATACTGGAACAGGAAACTACACCGTAACCGCGGGCTCGCATTCATATACTGTTACGGATGCAAATGGATGTACCACTTCGACTTCAACAACAATTACTGAACCTTCAGCATTGGTTGCAAGTTCAAGTGTAACAACTATTTCTTGCTACGGTGGCACTGCAACAGTTACTGTTGAAGCAACAAGTGGTACTACTCCTTATTCAGGAATTGGTAACTTCACGGTTAGCGCTGGAACATATACCTACACTGTGACTGATGTAAATGGATGTACTTCGAATACTACCATAATTGTAACTCAGCCAGCGCTTGTGAATGCACCAACAGGAAATCCTTCGCAAACTTTTTGTAGCACGCTGAATGCAACACTTGCGAGTGTTCAGGTGACAGGCACTGCCATTCAATGGTACGCCACAAATACGGGAGGTTTAACACTTCCAAGTACAACGACTTTGGTTGATGGAACAACCTATTATGCAACACAAACCATCGCAGGCTGTGAGTCTCCAAGTTACTTAGCAGTAACGATTACTATACCCGTTGCTTCAACGTATTATGCTGATGCTGATGCGGACGGATACGGAAATGCTTCGGTTTCTCAATTGGCATGCACACAGCCAATGGGATTTGTATTGAACAACACTGATTGCGACGCAGCGGTTGCAACAACATATCCTGGAGCTCCTGAATTGTGCAACAATGTTGACGATAACTGTAGTGGGTTTGTTGACGAGGGTTGTCCTTCTACCATTGCTGGGGAAGAACCATTCAATTCGTTATCTGCTCCATCAGCCATGTACAGCTACTGCAGCAGTTTCTACGGTACTCTTGCCGGTGCATTCCCAAGTACATTGGCACAGAGCACCTGTATCACGGGAGAAGATCGTTGGTATAACTTCACGGCACTTTCTACTGGTGTCACTGTCTTCATTGGAAGTAACGCAAACGATATTGTGATTGAACTTCAAGATGCAAACGGAAACATGATTGATGTTGAAAATACTGTTATTGGAATCGGTACTGAAGTACTCACGAAAACAGGTCTTACCGTTGGCGCAACCTATCGCGTTGGAGTAAGAAACTACAACAGCAATGCACAGGCAGGCGCACAGTTTTCGGGATGTATTCGTCATCTACGTGCTGGAGGATCAGACAGTGGAACAAGTGCTACTTGGCCAAGCACGATAGGTATGTGTAATGTGTTCAAAGCAGCTTACTGCGGAGGAACAGGCGTTCAGTACAGATATACCTGGACGGGCTTAACAGGTATTGCAGCTGGACAGGTTTATACCAAGACCCAGACGAGCGATTACTTAACCATTACGAGTGTAACACCGATGTTACCAGCGGGATGCATGTACAATGTTTTGGTTACTACCATTTACACTATACCAAATGGGGCAGGAACAAATGAAGTATTCGAAATGCCAGCGGTTACTCCAACAACAATTACGATATCAACGAACCCATTGACTTCGTTGCGCACGAGCGATCAGTGTGCATCGGGTCCGCGATACAGAGGTTCTGTTGTTGCTTCGTTGCCATGGGTATGCGGCGTAACCAATTGGAGATGGAGATTTACGGAAGTGAACCCGCTTAACCTTCAAACGGTAGGCTTACCTATTGAGCAGAACCGCGGAGCTGCTTCGAACTATTTAACACTAACCAGTGTGACCGCTCTTCAATACGGCAAGACGTATGCTGTTCAGACTTCACCAATATACACATACACGAGTACGAACTACCAATGGGGACCTGTGACTTATATGTGTATTATTGGAAGTGCGGGAATGGTTGTAGATGCTACGCAAGATGCGATGCAAGATTCGGAGAAAGATGCGATGCAAGAGATGGAGTTGAGTGTTTATCCGAATCCTTCGAATGGAGAAGGGTTAACAATGACATTATCTGGCGTTACTTCTTCAAATGTTCAGGTGAAGGTTTATGATGCATTGGGAAGAAAGATTGAGAGCAAGCGTTATGTCGTAGACGGCACGTTGCAGACGACGTTGAACTTCGCGAATGAATTATCGAATGGATTATACATATTGGAAGTTTCTACTGAAGATGTAACGAGAAGTGTTCGATTCATGGTCGAGCAGTAACTGATTAGGTTTTATTAGAATGGAAAAGCCAACCTTCGGGTTGGCTTTTCTGATTGGAATAGAATGACAATTAAATGACATTCGAACGGCATTCTTAACGACCTTCGTGCCCGCTTGAATAACCTCCGCGCAATATCAATCAATCACCATCATTTCCCCTTGGAAACCATTGGTTCTTTTGCTATTTCTCAAGAGGAATTGAAAGCTCGATTAGATGCTGTGAAAGAAGAGTTTCAAATGAGCGAACTCATGTACTTAGGAACCTGCAACCGAGTGGAAGTGGTCTTTGACGTGCCTCACTTTGTTTGTTCGGGGTTCACGCAACAATTGTTATCGTTCATGTTCCCAGAGCACGATAAGAGTTTTATAAAAGGTGTGTCGCAAAAGGCACAGCGGTTCAATGGAGAAGAAACTGCAGATCATATTTTTCGAGTAGCCGCTAGCTTAGATTCATTAATCATTGGCGAACGCGAAATCATTACGCAGTTGCGCAATGCCTACGAAGAGTGCGAGAAAATGAAGCTTACCGGAGATTCATTACGTATGCTAAATCAGCATGCCATTCGAATTGCGAAAGACGTTTATACGCACACCAACCTTTCGAAAAAACCGGTGTCCATTGTTTCCATTGCATGGAAATTATTTCTAGAGAAGCATCCCGATTTAAACACGAAAATAGTTCTTGTGGGTGCAGGTCAGATCATTACGAATTTCGCGAAATTTCTTGCTGAAAACGGATACACAAACGTTCGTGTTTACAATAGGACTTTAGAAAACGCGCAGGCTATTGCAAAGTCGTTCAACACAGTAGCGTTGCACCTTTCAGAACTAAAAAACGACTCATCCGATTTCGATGTGCTAGTGGTCTGCACGGGTTCTACTGAAGTTGTTGTGACGAGTGAAATATATGCGGAAATGTGTGTTTCGCAAAAGCATAGAACGGTTATTGACTTAGCACTTCCCGGGAATGTTGACACTGAAATTTCGAAGTTAGAAAATGCTACATTCATTGATATGCTTGCTGTTCAACGCGAAGTTCAAAAGAACATTTCTTATCGTGAAGAGGCGTTAACTGATTGCGTTGCGATTATTGAAAAAGGAAAGAATGAATTTAAGAAACTCTTTCAAGAACGTTCCATAGAACGCGCCATGAGCGAGATTCCGCATGCTATAAAAGAGATTCGTCAGACGGCAGTAGAAAGTGTTTTTTCAAAAGAGCTTGCAGAGCTTTCTGAACACGACCGAGAATTGGTTGACAAGATTATTAGTTACATGGAAAAGAAATATATATCAGTTCCCATGAAGCTAGCGAAATCTGTACTTTTGGAAGAAGTACAAAAACACTAAATCCCTTGAATAGAACATTAGTCATTGGAACGCGTGGAAGCGATCTAGCGCTTTGGCAGGCGAACTACACCAAAGATGCCTTAGAAAATCTTGGCTTCAAAGTAGAATTAAAAATCATTAAAACACGCGGAGATCAAATACAGCATTTGAGTTTCGATAAGATGGAAGGCAAAGGTTTCTTCACCAAAGAAATTGAAGAAGCATTGCTTTCGAAGAGCGTAGACTTGGCCGTTCATTCGCACAAAGATTTAGAAACCACTCCCCCTGAAGGACTTGTCATTGCGAGCGTTCCTATTCGAGCGAACGTTGAAGATATACTTCTGATAAACAAGGATTCTGTATCAACCGAACGAACATTCGGTTTGAAGGAGAATGCCATTGTAGGAACTTCTTCCGTGCGAAGAAAAGTTCAATTGGCTTTTCATTGTCCACAAACAGAAGTGAAAGATTTGCGTGGAAACGTCCCAACGCGCATTCAAAAATTACGCGAAAAACAATACGATGCAATTCTCTTAGCTCGCGCTGGAGTAGAGCGTTTAGAAATAGATCTTTCTGAGTTTCATGTTGAAATCTTGCCTTCACAACAATTTGTTCCTGCACCTGCACAGGGCGCTTTGGCTCTGCAATGCAGAGAAGGTGATGAAGAAATTATTTCAATTTTGAATCACCTCAATCACGAGTCTACTGTTGAATGTGTATTCATTGAAAGAGAGATTCTTCGTCAAATGAATGGCGGTTGTCAATTGCCTTTGGGTGCTTTTGCAGTGAAGGAAGGAAACACGTTTGTTTGTCATTTAGCTTTCGCGAAAACAGTGAACGACGAAGTGTCTTATTTCAGCATGAGGAACGAAGAACCTCAGCAAATTATCAATCATCTCTTGGGACTAATTCAATCGACATGATCGATGTATTTATAAGTCGAAGTGAATCGGATGCGCAAGACATTGTGGCGTCTTTGAATAATTCGAATTATACTTCGCATTGTCAATCATTAATCAAAGTTGAATTTCTTCCCTTCAACATAAAAAAGGAATTCGATTGGGTATTCTTTTCTTCATCGAATGGCGCACGCTCTTTCTTTCAGCAAGCAACAAATGTAAATGCGAATTACGCGGCTATTGGTCTGGCTACGGCTTCAGCCGTGCCTTTCGAGTGTAATTTTGTGGGTGAAGGAACGAGCACCGAAGAAATCGCGCGAATGTTTTTCCACTTGGTGGGAAACGAGCGCGTGCTTTTTCCATCGGCAGAAGACAGTCTAAATTCAACAGCAAATCTTTTCAATTCGGAACAAGTTGAAATTATTTCCACCTATAAAAAAGAGCGTTTAGCAATTGAGCTTCCTGAGGCGCGGTTGTATCTTTTCTCTTCGCCTTCGAACGTAAAAGCTGCTCAGGAAATGAATGATTTAGTTGGAATGAATTGCGTGGCTTATGGCACTGCTACAGCCAATGCGTTGAATGCAGCTGGTGTTCGCAACATACATTTGGTTTCTTCGTGGGATCAGAAAGAAATTTCGAAAGATCTGAAGTCGTTGTTGTCTTAAAGCGTTAAAGACACACCTCCAAAGTAGAGCGCAATGATTATTGCGCCTAGCACGATTCGGTAATAACCGAACGGCTTCAATCCGTATTTGGTTAAAAGAGATACGAAAGATTTAATAGCAATGAGACCAACAATAAAGGCCACAGCGTTTCCAATGGCGAGAAGTTTTATGTTTTCTGAATTGAAAAAATCAGGAACATCTTCGTAAGCATCTTTCAATTTGAAAACAGTGGCTCCGAGCATGGTAGGAACGGCTAAGAAAAAAGAAAATTCCGCAGCAGATTTTTTGTTCAAACCTTGAGTTAATCCACCAATCACTGTGGCTGCAGATCGAGACACTCCTGGAATCATTGCAATGCACTGGAAGAGTCCAATAACGAACGCGCTTTTGTAATCGGGTTCGCGCAGTGAACGTTCACGAATAAGTTTTTCAATGAAAAGAAAAATGATTCCGCCGATCAACAATGCAATTCCAACATTCAAAACGTTTTCTAAAAGCTCATCGATTTTATCGGAAAAAAGAAATCCGAAAACAGCAGCGGGAATGAAGGCTACAACGAGTTTATAGTAAAACTCAAGTGATTGAAAAAATCGTTTCCAGTATAAAACAACAACGCTCAGAATAGCTCCGAGTTGAATGCAAACGATAAAGGCTTTTGTAAAATCTGAAGATGAAACGTTCATGATTTTCTGAACGATCATCATGTGTCCGGTACTTGAAATAGGAAGGAATTCGGTCAACCCTTCAACAATAGCAAGTATGATGGTTTGAAGAATACTCAATGTTTCTCGACCTCTGAAGTTTGGTTTTTCTTACCGCGATACATAATGCCAAATCCAATGGAAATGTATCCGAGGAGCACAACCATCGGTGCTACAGTGATGCGTCTCGCACTGAAAAGCTCATCAGCATTGAACGTGTTTGGATCGGCAGAACCACCGCCGCTCATGAGGATATAACCGAAAAGCACAACAACCAATCCACCAAGAATGATGTAGGCATTGATTTTCTTGAATGGAAACGATAATTTGTTCATAGCAAAATTTGTGAAACGAAAGTAATTCATTCATCGGGCTTATCAAAACAATTTCAGTATTGAGTAACTTTGAACACATGAAAAACCTCCTTCTTTGGCTTGCACTGTCTTCTTTTTTATCTTCGTGCAATCTTTATTCGGTGCATGTAAAGAAGCAGGTTAATGTTTTTGAAAAGGCTGGGATGAAGAAATACGAGAAGATTTTCGATCGCTCAGGAACAATGAGCGGAGAAACGTATATTGAAATCAAGACAATTTACATGACCAGCCCAGAGCGGTTTGATTCAAAAAAGAAAACTCTTCTTCTCATTCACGGTTACCAAGGTGGGGCCATTGCCCAATGGAGTCCGAACGTTGAGGAACTTTCAAAACATTTTAACATCATAGCACCCGATTTGAACTGTCACGGAAGAACGTATTTCACTTCCGATTATAGCATTGAAATGCAAGTAGACTTGGTGAATGAAATGCTTCAATTCAACAAGGAAAAATGGTCTATTGAGAATTTAATAGTCATTGGAAGTTCCTACGGTGGACTCGTTGGTGCGCGATTCGCAGAGAAGCATGCAGAAAAGGTTAGCGCTTATGTCAGTTACGACGGACTAACCGGTTGTTTCAACAAAGCATTTACAGATAGCATTGCAGTCACTCTTGGTGCGAAGGATGCCTTGGCGCTTTTAAACCCCACGACCGGAAAAGAGGTGAAGAAGCTTATCTCTTTGGAGAAGCCCGTTCGTATTCCCAGTTTTATTTTGAATCAAGTCGCAGAGCAACATTTCGGGGTTCAGCGCGAGAATAAAATAGCCTTGCTTAACTACTTGAATGAACACGAATCGGAGTTGAATGCGCATCGATTTAAGTGGAGCGCCCCTGTCTATATTTTATGGGGAAGGAATGATAAAATTATTCCTTTTAAAACTGCAATGTGTTTGAAGGAATATTATCAGATTCCAGATGATCGTTTTGTGGTGTATGAAAACACCGGTCATGTCATGAACATGCAGAACCCGAAGGCCTTCAATAAATGGGTCATAGAGACCTTTTCAAATTAGTATCTTTGCAAAAAAATAATCAGTATGTATCGTTCGGCAACCTGTGGTGAATTAAGAATTTCAGATGTGGGAAAATCTGTTGTATTGGCAGGTTGGGTGCAGCGTTCACGTGATTTAGGTGGAATGACTTTCGTTGATTTGCGCGATAGATACGGTCTTACGCAGTTGGCTTTCAACATGGATACCAACGCTGCTTTGTGCGAAGAAGCCCGCAAGTGGGGAAGAGAATTTGTTGTTCAGGTGGAAGGAAAAGTGGTCGAGCGTTATTCGAAAAACGCCAACATGCTTACCGGTGAAATAGAGATTGAAGTAACAGCTTGTAAAGTGTTGAACGCCTCGTTAACACCGCCTTTCACCATTGAAGACGATAGTGATGGAGGCGACGATTTGCGCATGCAATGGCGCTTCTTGGACCTGAGAAGAAATCCGTTGAAGCAAAATTTAATGCTTCGTCACAAGCTTGGAATTGAAACACGCAAGTATTTAGATAGCCTTGAGTTTTTAGAAATTGAAACGCCCTATTTAATTAAGTCAACGCCTGAAGGCGCGCGCGATTTCGTGGTTCCAAGCCGCATGAATCCCGGACAATTTTACGCTTTGCCACAATCGCCGCAAACGTTTAAGCAATTGTTAATGGTCAGTGGTTACGACCGCTATTATCAGATTGTGCGTTGTTTCCGTGACGAAGATTTGCGCGCAGATCGTCAGCCCGAGTTCACGCAGATCGACTGTGAAATGGCGTTTGTAGAGCAAGAAGATATTTTGAATACGTTTGAAGGATTGATTCGTCATTTATTCAAAGCCGTTAAGAACGTGGATATTCCTGAGGTTCCGCGTATGCTTTATTCAGAAGCTATGCGTTTGTATGGAAGTGATAAGCCCGATATTCGTTTTGGAATGACTTTCAAAGACCTTACAGATCTTGGTCAAGGAAAAGGATTCGGCGTGTTCGACAGCGCGGAAGCAGTTCTTGCGATTAACGTT